>JBNJEL010000032.1:0-19085 GCA_051745835.1 Bacillota bacterium | reverse complement strand
AAATGAAGCATTTGAGGATCAATTAAAAGAGGTTTTATATGATTGATTGATAAAAATATTGCAGTTTGAAATTAGTTCAATTTGCTATTGCAATTTAGGTAAATTTTAAGTTGTAGGTTATATTTGAAAAGGGAGGAAAATAGAATGAATTGGAAGAACTGGTCTATCAGTGTTAAATTAACATTAGCTTTTGTAGTAGTTATCTTATTAGGCTTAGGAGCAGTCGGTGATCTGAGTTATCAGAATGCTAGAGATTCTTTGATGACAGAAACAGAGAATAAGTTAGTAGCGGTTAGAACATTAAAAAAAGGTGAAATAGAATCTTATTTTAATGAATTAATGGGAGATATTGAAGTCTTAGCAGAGCTAAAAAGTATTGAAGAGCAGACTGATGAATTTGCTAATGCTTTTGAAGCAGGGATTAGTAGTACCCAGTATAAAGAATTAGAATCTGACATAGGTCATAGTTTAGATAAGTTTTGTAATATGAAAGGTTGGTATGATGTCTTTTTAATTGATACGACAGGTAGAATTATTTATAGTGAAGCTAAAGAAGATGATTATGGTACTAATTTAATTAATGGTCCTTATAGTAATTCAGGATTGGCTAAAGCATTCCAAAAGGGTAGACAAGAGACTACAATTAGTGACTTTGCCTATTATGAAGTTAGTGGAGAAGCAGCATCTTTTATTGCAACACCAATTAGAAATGATGAAACTAATCAGTTAGTAGGTGTATTAGCACTTCAGATTCCTGTTGATCAGATTAATGATTTAATGCAGGAAAGAACTGGTATGGGTGAGAGTGGTGAACTCTATTTAGTAGGTGCAGATAAGTTGATGCGCTCAGATTCACGATTTAGTCAGCAGAGTACTATTCTAGATAGAAAGGTTGATACTGTTACAGTAAGCAAGGCTTTAAATGGTCAAAGTGGAGTAGAGATTACTGAGGATTATTTAGGTAATCAGGTACTTAGTTCTTATAGTCCTGTGCGGATTAAAGGGATGGATTGGGCCATAGTATCAGAGATAGATAGAGCAGAGATAATGAAACCGGTTCGGAGATTATTAACTGTTGTAATCTGGGTTGTAGTGATAGCTTTAGTTATTGCTATTATAATTACTCTATTATTGGTACGAGGTATCATTACTAATCCAATTAAGAGAGTTCAAGCGACATTAGCTCAAGTGTCTAAACAAGATTTAACTGTACAGACAGAAATATTATCTGAAGACGAATTAGGTGAGATGTTAGGTGATCTAAATGATACCGTTAGATTATTAAATAATGCTTTAACAAGGGTTAAGCAGTCGGCAATGAATGTTTCTAACTCTTCTACTGAGATAGCAGAAGGCAATCAGGATTTATCTCAGCGTACCCAAGAACAGGCTTCATCTTTAGAGGAGGTTTCAGCTACGATGGAAGAGGTTAATTCTTCTATCCAAGAGATAGCTAGTAATTCTGAACATGCTGATGATATAGCTGATGAGACAATGGAAGCTGTAGAAGAAGGTTCACAAGTAGTAGAAGAGACAATGGAATCAATGGAAGAGATTACTACTAGCAGTAATGAAATAGCTGATATAATTACTACGGTTAATGATATTGCTTTCCAGACTAATCTATTGGCTTTAAATGCAGCAGTTGAGGCAGCTAGAGCTGGTGAGCATGGTAAAGGCTTTGCAGTGGTGGCAGCTGAGGTAAGGAATTTAGCTAGTCGTACTGCAAAATCGGCTGAAGAGATTGAGAATTTAATTAGTAGTATTATTGAACAGATAGAAAAAGGTAATCATTTGGTAGGTAAAACTGGTGAAGCTTTAGATGATATTATTAAAAATAGTCGTGAAACTTCACAGGTAGTTTCTGAAATTGCAGCAGCGATGGAGGAACAGTCGTCGGCAGCAGGAGAGATTCAAGGAGCTGTAGAACAGTTAGATCAGGTAACGCAACAGAATGCTTCAATGGTTGAGGAGATTGCAAGTTCTAGTGAAGCTTTAAATGGCGAAGCAGAGAATTTAGCTAATGTGGTCAGAGAATTTAAGTTAGAAGCAGGTGGGCTCTCACAAGCTGTTAATAATAATAGTAATAATTTTAATGGTAATCAGACAGAAACAGTAAATAATAATGTAGGAAGTATTGATAATTTAGAGTCCGAAATGGATCAAAACTTCGATGCTGACGAGTTTGATAAGTTTTAAGTTGGTTAAGTTTAGTTTAAGGAGGAAATTATGCTTAAGAAGATAAAGGTATTAATTATAGATGATTCTGCTGTGGTCAGAAAGTTATTAACTGAGATTTTAAAGAGTGATCAACAGATTGATAAGGTAGAATCAGTAGCCGATCCTTATCAAGCGGTAGAGAAGATTAAGTCTTTCAAACCCGATTTATTAACTTTAGATGTAGAGATGCCTAAGATGAATGGAATTCAGTTTTTACGGAGGTTGATGGCTAACTATCCACTGCCGGTAGTGATGATTAGCAGTCTAACTAAACAGGGAAGCCAAGCTACAATTAAAGCTTTGGAATATGGAGCAGTGGACTTTATTGCTAAACCGGATCTAAGTCGGAACGAAGAGCGGAAGCACTTTAAAGCTACTGTCTTAGCAAAGGTTAAGCAGGCATCAGAAGCTAAGGTAGAGCAGTTAGGAACGATTAAGTCTAAGGACAAAAGACGGGCTAAGCATGAAAGTGATAGTACTAAATTAACTACACGACAGCAAAGGAAAGTAATTGCTATTGGATCTTCTACCGGTGGAGTTAAGGCACTTAAGGAAGTAATTCCTTACCTGCCGGCTAATTTTCCCGGAGTAGTAATTATTCAACATATGCCGCAAGGTTTTACTACTTCTTTTGCCCATACTTTAAATCAGATTTCAGAGCTGACAGTAAAGGAAGCAGAGAATGGAGAGCAGATTAGACCGGGTGTGGCACTATTAGCGCCAGGAGATTTTCATCTGACTGTTAAGAAACAGGGGAGTAAGCTTATAGCCCAATTAGACCAAGAAGCTAAGATTAATCACCAGCGCCCAGCAGTAGATAAGACTTTCTCCTATTTAGCGCAAGTGGGGCGACAGCGAGTAATTGGTCTCTTATTGACTGGTATGGGGCAGGATGGAGCAGGAGGTTTAAAGGAGATTAAAGAAGCTGGAGGCTATACGATAGCAGAGTCTGAAAAGACAGCTACAATCTTTGGAATGCCTAAGAAAGCAATTGATTTGGGAGCTGTCAGCGAGGTGCTAGCTCTACCTCAGATTGCACAGCGTCTAATAAAGTTAGTAGGTAGTGAATAGATAGTTGAGGATGGTGTTGAAGCCATCCTCTTTTATTATTAAAGAAGGAATTTAGTTGTACAGGCACGTTTGTTAATCTTTCTCCATATAATTATAAATAGAGAGTTTGGTTTATGAGGGAGGGGTTAGCACAGGAATGTTTGGCACATTAGCTTTAGTTAGTAATAGGTTAGTAGAGGGCATTTTAGTCTTAGTCTCCTATATTACCAATAATAATGTGTTTCCTCAGCCGTTAGATGACCAGGAAGAAGAAAAATACTTAACTAAGCTGCTAGAAGGTGATGAAGAAGCGAAAGAGATCTTAATTGAACATAATCTTCGGTTAGTAGCACATATTGTAAAGAAGTTTGATAATACTAAAGCAGATACAGAAGATTTAATCTCAATTGGCTCGATTGGATTGATTAAAGCAATTGAAACTTACGATCCAACTAAAAAGGTTAAGTTAGCAACTTATGCATCTCGTTGTATCGAGAATGAGATCTTAATGCACTTAAGACAGAATAAGAAGACTAAGCGGGAAGTCTTATTACATGAACCTATTGGTTCGGATAAAGAGGGTAATGAGATTACTTTAATTGATGTTTTAGATAATAAGGAAACTGAGGTCTGCAATCAAGTAGAGATGGTCTTAGCAGAAGAGAGATTATATGAACAGATTACAGAGTTAAACGAGCGAGAACAGAAAGTAGTGGAGATGAGGTATGGATTAAATAATCTCAAAGAGTTTACTCAACGAGAGATAGCAGAACAGTTAGGCATCTCGCGTTCTTATGTTTCTAGAATAGAGAAGAAAGCATTAGAGAAGTTAAATCAGTTATTCTACTTAAATGATAATCAAACTTAACAGTTAATCGTTAATGATGATTCAATTAGTATTGACAATTATAATAGATTTGTTATTATAATAGTATCGTTAACGAAATTGATTATTAGATTAACAATGAAGAGGTGACAAAGTAATGAACTTAGATACGAAGGAATTAATCTTAGTCGGATTATTTGCTGCTTTAACTGCTGTTGGAGCATTTATTAAGATACCAATACCTTATGTACCTTTTACTTTACAATTACTTTTTGTCTTATTTGCTGGAGCTTTATTAGGTAGTAAGTTAGGATTATTGAGCCAATTGGTCTATATTTGCACAGGATTAGTTGGAGTACCAATCTTTACTCATGGCGGTGGCCCGGGTTATATCTTTCAGCCTACTTTTGGTTACTTAGTAGGATTTGCCCTAGGTGCTTATTTAGTAGGAAGGTTAATTGAAAAGCTAAGAGAGCCTACAATTATTAAGTACTTCTTAGTTAATTTAGCCGGCTTGGCTGTAATCTATATTATTGGAGTGGGCTATTTATACTTCAATATGAACTTCATAGTTGGTAAAGAGTTTACTTTATTAAATGCTATCAAGATTGGCTTCTTAACTCCAATTGTTGGTGATTTAATATTAGCAGTAATTGCAGCAGTAATAACCGATAAGGTAGTAGGACAGGTAAAGACAGTACTAGCTAGTTAATATTTAAGCGGATGGTTTGAAACCATCCGCTCTTTTGTTACTTAAGCCCAAGTATTGATCTTTCCTCCTTTATTCGGTGCAACTGAACTTTCTAACTGTTGGCGACTACTACTATCGAGACTTTCAAGCAGAGTATTAACTGTTGAAGCATCCTGATTCATTGCATTCTGTAGGGTGGCTGTACTAAGTGCTTGTTGTACACTATTAATACTGCTATTATACATACCAGATACTTTCATCTAATCCCCCCCTTTTTTAATTTAGTTGTTATAGATTACTTAGATAGCACTACTATTAATTCCTCTATTGATAAACAATTAATTGAAAGTGTGGTAGTTTTTTAAGTTTCTGTTCTTGACCAGATTAAATCTATCAATTATAATAATAGTTATCCAAATTAGCTGCTTAACTAGGAGGAGTAATATGAGTTTTGGTAGAGATAAATTCTATAAATATCCTAAAGAACGTGATGTAGTCTTTGTTTTTGGGACTGGTGCTTCATATGCTGCTGGTGCTCCGTTACAGTCGGAGATTCTACCGATTATCTTTTCTAATGAATTTCCTGATATTCAAAAATCTAAGATTGGTAAAGCGGTCAGAAGTTTTATTAATTATAATTTTGTAGTTAATAGAGAAGAGGATATTTATCCGGATTTGGAGACGGTATTTGGTTTGTTAAATTACTTTATTATGCAGAATGAACACTTAAATGCTGAATATCCTAATAGTAAAATTCGCTACATTAAGGATGGACTAATTAAGATTATTCACTATGTAATTAGTCACAAGACTGAAAAACAGAGTAAGGCTTATCAGAATTTCTGGAAGGCAGTCTGTAAGTATAATCGTAATATTTCTATCTTAACTTTAAATTATGATACTTTATTAGAGGAAGCCTTTGATTTAATGTATCCTAATTATGGATATATTGATTACTGTATTCACTTAATGAATTATGATAAGCCAGAAGAAATGGATGATTTTAACTGGTGGATTAATCCTCGGGAGCCATTTCCGGTTTGGGAGGGGGACCCAATACCGATTAAGATTATGAAGGCGCACGGTAGCCTTAATTGGAAGTACTGCCGTTCTTGTAATGAGATCTTACTTACTCCTTGGGATACAGAGATTGATCTATTTCGAGGTAACTTTCTACATTATCAACGCCATCAACACTCTAATACTAATCGTTCATCAGATTATCGCTGTCCGGTTGATGGTACTAAATTTGATACTTTGATCTTGCCTCCATCTCATGTTAAGGAATTATCAAATCCTATCATTTCGCAGATCTTTACTGAAGCTTTGCGGGAGATTAGATCTAGTAAGAAGGTTGTTTTTATTGGTTACTCTTTTCCTGATGCTGATATTCACTTTAAAGCATTATTTAAAAAAGGAATTATGGAAGAGAAAGAGATAATTGTAATTGATATAGATGATTCAGAGGAATTTAAGTTAAACTTTAAGTCTTTATCTAATAACCTGAAGTTTATTAAGACTTCATTTGAAGAGATAGTGGTCAATGATAGTATTATGCAAGAGATTCTTACTTAAATTATAGATTAATTCTGTTGATTTTGGCAACTTTAATTCTCCTTTATCATAATCTAATAGTATAGAGTTATTATGATAAAGGGGGGAGTAGAGATGAGTATTATGTTAAATTATATTTTCGACTTAGATGATGAGGATACTACAATTATGATAGATGAGTTAGTTGATAATTGGTATTCTCCTTTCTGCAGCTTAACAAAAGCATATGTAGAGTAGCAAAAGAAATTAGAAGGTATCATATGATACCTTCTTTTTATATTTATGTTATAATTATCTATTTGCAAAATTTCAGATTTTTTTGACAATAAACGAAAGATAAGGTAAAATTAAACTAAGGAGGGGATATAAATGGAAGAGTATACTTGTATTATGTGTGGATATCTGTATAATCCTAAGGAAGGAACAGATGAGATCGATGCTGGAACTGATTTTGTGGAGTTAGATGACGATTGGAGTTGTCCAATGTGTGGAGCCGGTAAGTTTAATTTTGAAGAAGCTGATGAAGAAGATAAAGAGGAGAAGTAAAATCTGATTATTAGACATTAATTTTATATATTAAACTTTAATTTAGAGCACTCTGTCTTAAGGACAAGTGCTCTAAATTTTCTCTAAAATAATAATTATAGATTAATTAAATATAACTTTGACAATGGTAAGTTAATACAGTAAAATGTATATAAAAGGAGGTAGAATAGAAATGGCAAAGTATAGATGTGATGTTTGTGGTTATATATATGATCCTGAGGAAGGCGATCCGGATAATGGAGTTGAACCTGGAACTTCTTTTGAAGATGTACCGGAGGATTGGGAGTGTCCAATCTGCGGTGTAGGTAAAGATCAATTTTCAAAGGAGTCTTAAAATGAAAGCAGAAGAATTAAAGCAAGGTGTCTATTGGGTAGGTGGTATTGATTGGGACTTAAGGAATTTTCATGGTTATCGAACTCAACGCGGTTCTACTTACAATGCCTACTTAATAGTTGATGATAAGGTTACTCTAATTGATACTGTTAAAAGTTATCTCTATGATGAGATGTTAGAACGAATTTCACAGATTATTGATCCGCAAGAGATTGATTATATTGTATCTAATCATGTAGAAATGGATCACTCCGGCGGTTTGCCGCAATTAATGGAAGAAGTAGGAGAGGCAACAATTATAACTTCTCCTAAAGGTAAAGAAGGTTTAGAACAACATTACCAAGAGGATTGGGACTTTAAAGTGGCTACTCCTAATGAAAGTTTAGATCTTGGTACCAAAAGTTTGGAGTTTATCTTAACTCCGATGGTTCATTGGCCAGATAATATGGTCTGTTATCTACCAGAGGATCAGATTCTTTTCTCTAATGATTCGTTTGGTCAACACTTCGCTTCTTCAGAGCGTTTTGATGATCAAGCACCTTATGATATTATCATGGAAGAGGCGCGTAAGTATTATGCTAATATAGTACTTCCTTACAGTAGTCAAGTGCAGCGTGTTCTTTCATCTATCGAAGACTTAGAGATAGATATTATAGCTCCTTCTCACGGAATTATTTGGCGGGGCTGTGTAGATAAAGTAGTAGCTAATTATCAAGATTGGGCTGCTAACAAGACTGAAGATCAAGCAGTGATTATCTACGGTACAATGTGGGATTCGACTGAGAAGATGGCGCGAGCAATTCAAGAAGGATTTGAAGCTAATGGTATAAATACTAAGTTGAGGAACTTAGATGTCAATCATATTTCAGATGTGATGACAGAGATTATGACAGCTGAATATATCTGTGTTGGTTCGCCAACACTAAATAATAATATATTACCGGTTGTAGCTTCCTTTTTAACCTACCTTAAAGGCTTAGCTCCTAAGGGTAGAAAAGGTATTGCTTTTGGTTCTTATGGTTGGAGTGGTCAGAGTGTAGGTCAGGTAGCTGAAATACTAGAGGATTCTAACTTTGATCTATTAGAACAATTTAAAGTACAGTATATACCTAGTGAAGAGAAATTAGATGAGATTACTAATCAGATTCAACAATTATCTCAAAAATAAAAATCAAATAATGTTTAATTTAAAGGAGGATGATTATGCCTAATTTAAAAGGAACTGAAACAGAGAAGAATATCTTAAAAGCATTTATTGGAGAGTCACAAGCACGGAATAAGTATGATTATTTTGCATCACAAGCTAAGAAGGAAGGCTATAATCAGATCGCTGAAATCTTTAAAGAGACAGCGCGTAATGAAAAGGAGCATGCTAAACGTCTCTTTAAGTTATTAGAAGGTGGCGAGGTTGAAGTTACTGATGCTCATCCAGCGGGAGTTATTGGTTCTACAGCAGAGAACCTTAAAGCTGCTGCTAATGGTGAGAATCATGAACATAATAGCATGTATCCAGACTTTGCTAAAACGGCTAAAGAAGAAGGCTTTAATCAGATTGCAGCTATCTTTAAAAATATAGCACAAGCAGAAGAAGCTCATGAAGCTAGATTCTTAGCCTTACTTGAGAATTTAGAAGCTGGAAGTGTCTTTAAGAAAGATGAAGAAGTAACTTGGAAGTGTGATAATTGTGGTTATGTTCATGAAGGTACAGAAGCGCCACAGAAATGTCCAGCTTGTGCTCACCCACAAGAGTACTTCGAACTTAAAGAAAAGAATTATTAATTTCGATTAGAATTTGATACGGTTAAATCTTTAAACGCTCTTCTGTTCATAGAAGAGCGTTTTCTATACAATGCTAGTTGCTTGCAGTAGGATAGTTATTTTTGAAAGTGGAGGATAAAATTATGGATACTAAGCGGTTAGAAGAACTATTTATAGTGTTAACTCTTCCTCGACAAGATCTTACTCCGGCTTTAAAGCTGCGACGTCAGGTAGCTAAGCGTTATGATCTCTATCCGGATAATAATTATCCACAACTACATATTACATTAAATCGTGTAGCAAAAGATGATGCAGAGTCGGCAGTTAAGATAATGGAAGAGGCAGCTAAAACGGTAGATGAAGTAAAGATTAAGATAGATAACTTAAAGTGTTTTAAGTATAATGATAACTTTTTAGTTTTGGATGTTAATCATACAGCGTCTTTAGAAAGATTAGCTAATCAGTTAAATACTCAATTAAGCAATCGGGGATTATCAAAAGTTGAAAATTATGCTCAGTGGCAGTTTCATATTACTTTAATTAGTAATTTCTTTACTGCTAATCCTATGCCGGAACTTGATTTAGAGCAGTTATGTTTAGCGTTGGATGGTCAACCACAATCGATTGTTACTTGTGCTCAGAGATTAGAATTATGGCGACCTACTTTAGATCCTGAACAAAAAGTAATTAAAACGATCAACTTATAATTTTAAAGGAGCTGTTAGTGATGATCAAAGTAGTAGGAATTAAAGGTAGTCCCCGTAACAATAGTAATAGTAACTTTATGTTAGATGAGATGGTATCAGCTATTGAAGATGCTACTTCCCAACAGGTAAGTACTAATCTCTTTTCGCCAGCTAAGTTAGATCTTGCTCCGTGTCAGGGTTGCTTTTATTGTGATCAAAGTGGAGAGTGTATTATTAAGGATGATATGCAAAATCTTTATCAAGAGTTTAATCAAGCTGATATTATCTTATTAGCTACTCCAATCTTCTTTAATGGTGTATCAGCTCAACTTAAAACGATGATTGATCGCTGTCAGGCCATTTGGGGTAGCAAATACAAGGCGAAAGATCCAATTATTGATCGGCATAAGGATCGATATGGCTTTCTATTAGCTGCTGGTGGTGCACCTGAATATGATGGGCAGTTTATAGCAGCAAAAAAGGTAACTGAAATGTTATTTAGAGTTACTAATACTGATTGGCAAGGAGAGATTAAGATCTCTAATTCTGATGAAGAACCAGTTAATGAGCGCAGTGATATTTTAGAGCAGATTGATAAAGCAGGAGCTAAGTTAGCAGACCAAGTATAATTATTATTAAGCTGAATATAAATTTTATATGATTAAGGAGTTGAAAAAATGAATCAGCAATCTAGAGGTTTAAGTTGGAAGTTTAGTATAGGTTTAGGTTTAATCTTATTGATTAGCATACCATTAATTAATCTGGTGAATGGTTTATTGTCTAGCTTTATTGATAGTGGTTGGCAGCAGTTAGTAAGTACAGTAGTAGAGATTGGCATTGTCTTACTATTAGCTAATCTATTATTTAATAAGTTAGTCGTTGATAGATTAAAGCAGATAATTAGCTGGCTAGATACTGATCACAGTAAGCCATCAGAGAGTAATGATGAGCTAGGAGAGTTAGTAAGTAGTATTGAAGGTAGCGAAGTTGGTTGTGATTCGGAGAATGTTATTAGCCAGGTCAGTAATGAGATTAGTAATCTATCGATCTATAGTCAAGAGCTTTCTGCTTCTTCTAAAGAAGGAAATAAGACAGTTAAAGCTACCAATAATCTAATCGAAGATATGTTAACTGATATTCAAGAGATCTCTGCTGGTTCCGAAGAGGTAACCGGATTTGCTCAGGAAGCATCTTCGCAGACGCAGCAGGGAAGAAATAATATTGAGCAGACGATTGGTAATATTGAAGAGATTAATCAAGTGGTAGATAAGACGGTTACTACTATGAAAGAGTTAAATGATAATACAGAACAGATTGGTGAGATTATTGATCTAATTACTAATATTGCTGATCAGACTAATATGTTAGCTTTAAATGCTGCAATTGAAGCTTCGCGAGCTGGTGAAGAAGGACAGGGGTTTGCTGTAGTAGCAGAAGAGATTAGAGAGTTAGCTGAAGAGACAGCAAGTGCTACGAATGATATTATTGAAATAGTCAAAGCAACTCAACAGAAGTCTAATCAAGGTTTAGATTATATTGAACAAGTAAGTGTTAAAGCTAAAGAGGGTAAAGAGGTAGCTCAGGAGACTAATCAGGTCTTCCATCAGATTGAGAATGTAAGTCAAGAGGTGGCTAATATGATTGAACAGACAGCTACTGCGGCTCAAAACTTAGCTGAAAATAGTGATCAACTGATGGAGAAGTCAGAGGTTATTTCAGATATCTTTGATATAGTAGCTGATTCTTCAGCAGAACTAGCTGATATTAGTAGTAATGTAGATAATTTAGTTAATGATACAGCGTTAGAATCTGGTGATCAGGTAGAATTAATTAAGTGGGATAAAAGTTGTGCTATTGGAGTTGATAAGATAGACCGGCAGCACCAAGAGTTATTTGATCGCGTTAATAAATTAATTCTTGCTCATCGTGAAGGTAGAGGCAGAGAAGAGATAGCGGAGATTATTGACTTCTTAGCTGATTATACAGTTAAGCACTTTAGTGATGAAGAAGAGATTCAACGGGAATCTGGTTATCCTGATCATGAACGTCATAAGGGGATTCACGAAAGTTTTGTGCAGGATGTAGTAGACTTTAAAGAGGATTTTGAAGCTGGTAAAGTTACCACTCCTATGATGATGAAGTTTAATCGTAAGATAGCAGATTGGTTAGTTAACCATGTTAAAGGGATTGATCAGCAGTTAGGTCAACATATTAATCAACAAACTAAGTAGTATTAATAGGGATGGTGCTAATTATGGCTTGGAGAGATCATGAATATTATATTAAACGAGCTGTGGAATTATCGAAGAGTGCTCGAGAAAGTGGTAATACTCCTTTTGGTGCAGTATTAGTTGATTCAGAAGGGGAGATTATCTTAGAGCAGGAGAATATAGAATTAACAGAGCAAGACTGTACAGGACATGCTGAAACTACTTTAGTTAAGCGGGCGGCTAAAGAGTATAGTGCTGATTTCTTATGGGACTGTACTCTCTATTCTAGTGCTGAACCCTGTGTAATGTGCGCAGGAGCTATCTATTGGAGTAATGTAGGTAGAGTAGTTTACGGCATTAGCGAGAAGAAGTTATTAGAGTTGACAGGTGATCATGAAGTCAATCCTACTTTTGATCTGCCCTGTCGTGAAGTGTTTGCTAGTGGACAGAAGGATATAACTGTGATTGGGCCCTTTGAAGAGTTAGAAGCAGAGATAATTAAGCCTCATCAGGGATATTGGGATTAGTTAATTAATCAGCTAGAAAGAGAGTTCAAGCTCTTTCTAGCTTTAATTATTTTCTTAATCAACGAGAGCAGTTTTTAATCGCTGTAGCCCTTCTTTAAGCGTAGCTCTAGGACAGGCAATATTCATTCTTTGGAATCCAGCTCCTGTTTCGCCAAAGATATGACCAGGATTTAAGACCAATTCCGCTTTATTACGAATTAGATTATCTAGCTGGTGAGTGGATAGATCCAGCTTTCTAAAATCGAGCCAGACTAGATAAGTCCCTTCCGGTTTGATTACTTCTACTTGCGGTAGATTATCTTCTATATAATTAAGTAAGTAATTAAGGTTTTCTTCTAAGTAATGAAGAAGCTCATCTAACCACTCAGCTCCTTGATTATAGGCAGCCTGTAAAGCGGCAATCGCAAATACATTAGGCTCTCCTAATCCACTACTAGCTAAACCATGTTGGAAGTCACTTCTTATCTGTTGATTAGGAATGATGATATTAGAAGTCTGTACTCCGGCTAGATTAAAGGTCTTACTTGGTGAGTTACAGACAATACAATTTTGTGCGAACTCTTGGTTTAATGTGGCAAAGACGTGATGTTGATTATCGTTTAAAATAAGATCAGAATGTATCTCATCAGCAATAACAGTTACATCGTAAGATAGACATAGCTCTCCTAATCTTTTTAATTCCTCTTTAGTCCAGACTCTACCTACCGGATTATGCGGACTACAAAGAATCATTAACTGCACTCTAGAATCTAACTTTCTTTCTAAATCTCTAAAATCTATTTCGTAGTGTGAACCATTATATTGTAAAGGATTATCTACTAATTGGCAGCCGTTATTTTGAATTGATTTAAAGAAGGGATAGTAGACTGGTGATTGCAGTACTACCTTATCTCCAGGATTAGTCAATGCTTGAATGGCATGATTGATTGCTACGATCACACCAGGAGTAGTAGAGATCCACTCTTGTTCTATCTGCCAGTTGTGGCGCTTAGCCATCCAATCAACGATAGCTTGATGGTAAGAATCTAGCTCAGCAGGATAACCAAAGACACCATGTTCAGCTCGTTCTTTGAGGGCATCAATAACTGCTGGCGGACTTTGGAAGTCCATATCTGCTACCCACATAGGTAGTAGATTAGAGTTAGCAAATGAGTCCCACTTCATTGAATTAGTACCGCGTCGATCTATCTTTTGATCAAAGTTATACATAGTATCACCTTTCGTTAATTTTTATAGTTAATTCACAATTATAACAGTTTTAATCTTACTTTGCAATTATTTAGAAATGGGACAATTATATTTGTGGTTTTTGACATTTGATTATTAATTGATTATAATTGAAATTAGTTATTATATCTGTAATTTTCAATATTTCGTCATTTTTCGAGGATAAATTTGTTAAATTGACGTGGCTATGCTATAATGATAATAGTTATTATTTAGTATATGCTTTAAAATTAAGGGGGGCTAAGGTATGAATTTAAATTTTAAACAGCGGCTTTTTGGGGGATTTGGATTAATTTTAATATTATTGTTATTATTAGGAGTAACTTCCTTTTATGGTCTAAATTTAATTCAAAGTGAACATAATGAAGTAGAAAGTCAGATGGAAAGACAATTATTTATTAAAAATAAAGAGATTGACCACTTAAATTGGGTTAATCAATTACTTAATTCAATCTTAAGTGAGCAAGAATTTGCAGGGGAGTTAGACCACCACTCTTGTAGCTTTGGAGAGTGGCACTATTCCATATTAGAATCTGATCAATTTCAGGATTTACCAGCTCAGACACAGCAGTTATTACAGAGTTTAGAAGAGCCGCACCGTAAGCTGCATCAGTCGGCTCAACAGATTAGAGATATTCAAAATCGTGAAGCTATTAGTGCTGATCGTAAACGACATTTATCAATGGAAGTTTATAATAATCAGACTTTAACTGCTTTAGAAGAAGTTCAAAGTAAGTTTGCTAGTTATCAGGGCTATTTGCAGCAAGAAAAAGAAGCAACTTATCAAACTATTGAGGAACATGCAGATTTAATGAGCACCTTAGGAGTATTGTTAATTGTTGTGGCTATTGGATTAGGATTGGGAATAGCTTATATAATTAGTGAGCAGTTAACAGTTCCGGTCTTAAAGGCTAAAGAATTTGCTCAACAGTTGGCAGCAGGTAAATTAAATATTGATTCTATTGAATTAGAGCGTAAGGATGAGTTAGGTTCTTTAATTACTGCTTTAAATAAGATGCATCATAATTGGCAGCAGATAGTTGAGAGATTAACTGATACTATTGAAGGTTTAACAGCCTATAGTCAAGAGTTATCTGCTACTTCCGAGGAAGGAAATGCAACAATTGAAACTAATAATCAGCTAATTGAAACTATTTCTGCTAGTATTCAACAGATTTCAGCTAGTGCAGGAGAGGTAACTAATTATGCTCAAGAGGCTAAAGAACAGAGTAAAGAAGGAACTAAAGCAGCGGATAATGCTTTAGCTAGTATTAATGAAGTGACAGAGTCTGTTCATCAGACTGTAGATAAGATTAACGAATTGGATTCTTACTCTCAGGAGATTAATCAGATTGTAGAGTTAATTACTAAGATTTCAGAAGAAATCAATATGTTAGCTTTAAATGCGTCGATTGAAGCTGCTCGAGCTGGAGAATCAGGACAGGGTTTTGCAGTGGTAGCAGAGGAGATTAAAGAATTATCTTCTAAGACTAATCAAGCGATTGAAGATATTGCTGATTTAGTAACTAAGACTCAAAATAAATCTAAAGAAGGATTGGCTGCGGTTAAAGAAGTAGAAGATAAAGCTGATTACAGTCAAGAGATTATTGAACAGACGCGTGCAGAATTTAATAAGATTAGTGATAATAATAAACAAGTAGCAGAGCAGATTGCTGAAACTTCACAGGCTACTGATGATTTAGCTAATAGCAGTGATAGGATGCAGAGTGCATCGCATGATATACGCAGTATGTCTGATGAGATAGCTACTTCAGCTCAAGAATTGGCTCAGATGACACAAGATTTAGAGGACTTAATCAATCAGTTTGAATTTTAAAATTAAAGTTAGGGAGTGAAGAGTGATTAATAATAGCCGGGTTCAATTTGATATTTCATTAATTAATATGGTTATGGGTTTATCTGATACTTTGGATTTGATTAGCCCTTTAGTTAATGGACATCATAAACGAGTTGCCTATATTGCTTCTAGTATTGCTCGAGAATATGGTTTATCAGCTAGTAAGCAGCGGGAATTAATTATTGCTGGGTCATTACACGATATTGGAGCTTTTTCCTTTCAAGAGCGACTAAATAATTTGAATTTTGAGCGAAAGTTTGTTGATAATACTAACTTAAGTAATCATTCAGAGTTAGGTTACCGGTTGATTAAAGGGTTTAAATTCTTTGATCATGTAGCTCCCTTTATTCGCTATCATCATTTTGATTGGCAGCAGGGTTTAGGTAGTGAATATCGTAGACGTAAAGTGCCTGAGGAGAGTCATATATTACATCTAGCAGATAGAATAGATGTTTTAATCGATCAAGATAGTGAAATTTTGGGGCAGGTAGATCAGATTAAGACTAAGATTCAACAATATAAAGGTTCAAAATTTAAACCAGAGTTAGTTGATGCTTTTTTAAGTTTGGCAGATAAGGAGATCTTTTGGTTTGAGGTTATAGCTAAAGCTAAGAAGCGTATCTTATTTGCTCGTGCCGAAGGAATTAATATGTCATTAAGTTTAAGGGAATTACAGGAGTTAGCTAAGTTATTTAGTCAAATTATAGATTTTCGGAGTCGTTTTACTGCTGCTCATTCTAGTGGTGTAGCTACTGTAGCACAGCTATTAGGAGAATATGCAGGATTATCACAGTCAGATAGAGAGTTGATTAAGGTTGCTGGTTATCTTCACGATTTAGGGAAGGTGGCGATTCCTACTGAGATTTTAGAAAAAGAGACTCAGTTAACAGAGAAAGAGTATAATATTATCAAGCGTCATGCTTACTATACTTATCGTATTTTAGATAAGATAGGCGGATTAGGTAAGATTCAAAGGTGGGCTACTTGTCATCACGAGCGGCTTAATGGAGCAGGTTATCCTTTTCACCACCAAGGTAGTAGTTTATCTTTAGGTTCACGAATAATTGCTGTAGCTGATGTTTTTACAGCAATTAGAGAAGATCGGCCTTATCGAGCAGGTATGAAGCGTCAGCAAGCAGTGAGGGTATTAGAGAGTATGTCTGACGAATCTGCTTTAGATAGTGACTTAGTTGGACTGTTAATTAATAATTATGACAAGATAGATAATTTTAGACAGATAGTACAGAATGAGGAAACACAAGAATATCAGAAGTTTGTTCAGTCGTCTATAGCTTCATAATTTAGATAAAAAGCAGCTGCCTAATATTAAGCAGCTGCTTGATTATGATTTATCCAGTTAGTTTAGTAGTTCTTTTCTTTAAGTTCGAAGTACTCTTGTGGATGATCACAAGCTGGACATTTCTGTGGCGCTTCTGTACCTTCATGAACATAACCACAGTTATCACACTTCCAAGTTACTTCTTCATCTCTAGAGAAGACTTTATTATCTTTAAGATTATCTAATAGCTTTAGATATCTAGCTTCATGAGCTTCTTCGGCTTGAGCAATATGTTCTAAAGCATCAGCGATTTCATTAAATCCTTCTTTTCTAGCTGTTTTAGCAAAGCTAGGATACATGCTAGTATGCTCATAGTTTTCTCCTTCAGCAGCAGCTTTAAGATTCTCTGCTGTAGAGCCGATAACACCAGCTGGATGAGAGTCAGTAACTTCGACCTCTCCTCCTTCTAAGAATTTAAAGATTCGTTTAGCATGCTCCTTTTCATTACGCGCTGTCTCTTTAAAGATTTCAGCGATCTGGTTATAGCCTTCCTTCTTAGCTTGCGATGCAAAGTAATCGTACTTATTTCTAGCTTGTGATTCGCCAATAAATGCTTTTAATAGATTTTTTTCTGTTTCAGTTCCTTTAATATTAGGCATGATTAACCCTCCCAGATATTTTTTAGTTCAATTTATATAATTAGTAATTATGCTTTCCAGAGACCGTGTACATCACAGAACTCTCTAACTTTATTAATTTCTGTTGGATTGACATTGAATGTGGCTTTTGGTTCCATTCCTGGTTCTAATTCAGCCCTAAGAACTTGGTCATCAGTTAATACTTCAATGAATTTGATTGAGTGTTCTTCTTCCATTGGGTGTAGTGTAGTACCAACAACTACTTCTACTCCATCATTAATTTCGTTAACAACAGGGACGTGTTTCTCGTTAGTAGCATCTTCAGTTTGGGCTTCTAACTTCTTCATATCTTCTCCACAACAGACTAATGCTGGTGCTCCGGCTTGAGTAATTTCTACTACATTATCACAGATATCACATTTGTAAAGTTCTCTTAGCTTCATATTATTAGCCTCCTTTATTTTTAATTCTTCATTTCATATATTTAAATGAGGAGACTAAAAATTCCTGCTTATTAGTAAAAATTATTAAAAATATTTTTTGAACTGTCGAAGTGTAGAAATTATTTTGCTTTTATCATAATTATTTGATATAATTTAATTAATAGTAATAATTATCATTAAATATTAAACATCCTAAGAGTGCTTTCTTCAAGTTAAGTGGCTAAAAAAATTTAGTTTCTTTTGGTTTTTTGATTTAGGATTAGTTATTAGATTAAAGATGAAAAATTTTTTTCAACAAGTTAATTAGATAGGCTAAATTTATAATGTATAAATTAGTTAAAGAAAGGAATAGATAATTATAACTAAGAATTAGTTGGGGTCGATAGAGTGAAGTTAAGATTATTAAAGCAGTTACTACAACCTGATCTATATTATTCTCACGTTGTAAGAGTAGATTTAGAGTATCTAAGTTCGTTGGGCATTAAAGGTTTAATCTGTGATTTAGATAATACGCTACTTGATTGGAATAGTGTAGAAATTTATCCGGCGATTGAGAATTGGTTGGCTGAAGCATTAGAGTTAGGATTTAAGACCTGTATTCTATCTAATAGTTTACAATCACGCGTAAGGGATATAGCTAATACTCTAGAATTACCAGCGATTGGTTCTGCTTTAAAGCCGCGTCGGAAAGCATTTGAGTTAGCTATCGAGCAGTTAGATATGGAATCTAATCAAATAGCAGTTATTGGCGATCAGATATTTACTGATATTATCGGTGGCAATCGATTAGAACTGTTGACTATCTTAGTCGAACCATTAGCTAAACAGGAACTATGGAGTACGAAAGTAATTAGATTATTAGAGCGGCAAATTAAAAAAGAATTAGAGTTAACAAGGGGGGATATTTAATGAAACGCAAATTTTCATATCCGATCTTATTGATGGTCTTATCTATATTATTAGTGGGTTTATTATTAATTAATCGCGAAGTGGCTAGTGCAAATAATGATTATAACTTTAAATTAGGCACTCGAGAGTTGGAGTATGGAGCTGAAGGTGTAGATGTTCTCTACTTACAGATTCAATTAAAGGTATTAGGATATTATGATGGTACAATAGATGGCTTGTTTGGTCGTGGTACTTTAAGAGCAGTCAAGCAGTTTCAAGAGAGCAGAGGAATTAAGCCGCATGGTATAATTGATGCTCAGACAGTGCAATATTTAGATAGTAGTAATTAT
>JBNJEL010000031.1:0-19565 GCA_051745835.1 Bacillota bacterium | reverse complement strand
TACCATCAATTCATCCATAATAAAGTTAACTAGATCTAAACCTTTCTGTTCTACTAACCGCGAAATAATCCCAATTACAGGTACATCTATAGTAGGCAGACCGCTCTCTTCTTGTAAGCGTTCTTTATTAACTGCTTTATTAGTTAAATCTTGACTACTATAATTAGCATAGATCTGATTATCAGTAGCTGGATTATACTTATCGTAATTGATCCCATTAACAATTCCGTATAGATCATCATCATTCATTCGTAGTACATAATCTAATCCTTCACCAAATTCAACCTGTTTAATCTCTTCGGCGTAAGTCTCACTGACAGTTGTAACTATATCGGACATATTAATTCCCATCTTCATATAATTAACAGCCTGGTCATGCTTTAAAACCCCGGAATACCAGTATTTAAAATCTAAACAGAGCGTATCAGCTAAGATCTCTGGATCAAATTGCCCCTGGTACTTTAAATTATGAATGGTATAGAGTGTCTTAATATCTTGATAGAAATCATAGAGCTGATAATTCTCTTTTAAAAAGATGCTAAGTGGGCCACTCTGCCAATCATTACAGTGAATAATATCAGGCTGAAAATCGATCTTAGGCAGCATCTCTAATACACTACGGCAAAAATATGCAAACCGTACATGATTATCATCTTCGCAATAGATAGTGTCGCGGTCAAAATAATTCTTATTATCTATAAAATATGTTATTAATCCTTTGTTTTCCAATCGATTAATCCCTACATAATTATCACGCCAACTAATATTAGTTCTAAAGTGGAGTAAATGTTCGGAATCTACCAAGTATTTATCAGAAATCTGACTATACTCCGGTAAGACTACTCTAATATCAACTCCTAAATCTTTAATTGCTTGCGGGAGTGACCCCGCTACATCAGCTAAACCACCCGTCTTTAAAAATGGGTCAACTTCCGAAGCAACAAATAGAACTTTTAAATCTTCTGACATCAAACAACCCCCTCAGCCTTAAGGTCGAATAGTACTTCCACTAGAGACTACTTTATTTCTAAATGCACTACCATTTACTTGCGGAAGAATTCTACAGTTCTTTTCAATTTCAATCCCAGCCGGAATTAACGCTCCTTTTCCTACTACATTCAAACCACTATAAAGAATTTCTGGTTGTTCAAAGTTAGCTTCTAATTCACCGCTACAACCTATCTTAACCTTAGGTTCAACCACTACATTTTTATCTATAATACTCTTGTTAATCTGGCAACCGCTCTTGATTCTAGTATTATTAAAGATTACTGAATCCTTAACTACAGCCCCTGATTCAATAACTACTCCTGGTGATAAAACTGAATTTTCCACTTGACCATTAACTACTGCTCCATTAGAAACTAAACTTTTAATTGCTTGTCCTTGCAATCCAAGCTTAACTGGTGGTTTTTCTTCACTACGAGTTAATAAATTCCAATTATTATCATATAAATTCATCTTTGGAGCTTGATTAGTTAGGTCTAAATTTGTCTTCCAGTAAGATTTAAGAGTTCCTACATCCTCCCAATAACCATTAAATTCATAAGCATAAACATCAGCAGAATTAATCAATCGTGGTATAATATGATGACCAAAATCTGAATTACTCTGATTACAAAACTCTTCTAACTTATCAGTTAAAACTTCACGATCAAAGACATAGATGCCCATTGATGCTAAATTACTCGGCGGATTATCAGGCTTCTCTTGAAAGTCAGTAATCTTCATCTCATCATCTGTAGCTAAGATGCCAAATTGGCTTGCTTCTTTCATTGGTACCGGCTTAACAGATATAGTTAGATCTGCATCCTTAGAGCGATGATATTTCACCATCTCTGAATAATCCATCTTATAAACATGATCACTCGATAAGATTATAACTTCATCTGCTCTACTATTCTTAATAAAATTTATATTTTGATAGACAGCATGAGCAGTACCTTGGTACCAACCGCCTTGATTACCAGTGTAGGGATGTAGTAAAGAAACTCCCCCAAATTGACGATCTAAATCCCAAGGTCTACCGATACCAATATGTTGGTTAAGTGAACGAGGTAGATACTGCGTTAATATTCCCACATTATAAATATTAGAATTAACACAATTACTTAATGCAAAATCAATAATTCTAAACTTGCCACCAAACGGAACACTAGGTTTAGAACGATCAGTTGTTAAAATATCTAATCTGCTACCCCTCCCACCAGCTAAAATTAATGCTAAAGTTTTTTCCATAATATCGCCCCCTTTTATTTATAAACAGTTTTAACTGTAAACCCGGTAATCAATTTCTGGAAAGATATTATCCTTAGCTTCTAACTTATTTAACCATTCTTCATCAATTTCCCCTAGTTTAATCTGATTATAAAGATCAAAGAAACGATTAATATGTGCCTTAGTGCGTTTAACAGCATACTCTACCATTGTTCCTGTCTTCATAATAAATGCCCAATCACTACTTTGAGCTAATAATACCTCTCGAGCTGCCTGGTTTAATGCCCGCTTCATAAGATGGTCAGGCGCTTCATACTCAGTAGCTAACTCAATCATCTTCTCTGCTGCCTGATGAAGATGACGATAGATCCAATCATTACTACTATCTAGCCAGACATCATTATAACCATTAGCTCCCCAGCTACACATCGGTGGAGTACAGACTTGATTCTTAGGATACTCCTGTAAGTAATCAGCCGGTGAGATTAATTCTAAATTATTGTCTTCTCGATCAATTTCTCTAATCAAATGATTTAAAAAGTCCGGTCCTTCATACCACCAGTGCCCAAATAATTCTGCATCATAAGGAGCAGTAATAATTGGTTTACGGTCAATTAATTGATTTAATTTACTCATCTGTTCTAAACGCTTATAAATAAAGTCTTTAGCATGTTCTACTGCTTTCTCAATACCTACCTGCGGATTATATAATTCTTTCTCATGTAGTTGACACTCCTCATCAGTAATCTTATGGTACTTAATCCCGGTATTAATCCGTGTATCCTGATGAATATACGGTTGAATATAATCTAGCGGAAGATCAAAGCCGATATCTCGATAATACTCTCGATAATTATAATCGCCTGGATAACCTTCTTCAGCACTCCAAACCTCCTTGGTAGCTTCATTATCCCTACCAAAAGCTGCTACACCAGATGGCGTATAGATTGGGGCATAGACACCATACTTAGGTCGCGGAGTGGCATATAAAACACCATGAGTATCGAGAATAAAGAATCGCAGATCATAATCAGCTAAGATATCATCAAGTCCCGGATAGTAAGCACACTCCGGGAGCCAAATTCCCTGCGGTTTAGAATCAAAATAAGACTGATAAGTATTAACCGCTACTTCAATCTGTGCTCTAACTGCTTCTGGATACTCCTTCATTAACGGCAGGTAACCATGGGTAGCCCCACAGGTAATCAATTCTAAATAACCTAACTCTTTAAACTTCTTGAACGCCTGCACTAAATTACGATCATACTGATTAATAAAGATATCCTTAGACCGTTTAAACTTATCAAGATACATCTGAGCAGTCTGATGCATCTGAGGATTATCTTTAGTTCGCTCTAGCTCTTTATGACTTAATTCAATTAATTCATCTAAATGATCTATATAACGATTCTGTAAGAGAGGATCATCTAACATATTAATTAAAGTTGGACTTAAAGAGATTGTTAAACGATAGTCTACATTATCTCTATGTAAATTATCAAAATGTTCTAGTAATGGTAAGTAGGTCTCAGTAATTGCTTCATAAAGCCAACGTTCCTCTAAAAAATTATCATCTTCCGGATGGCGAACAAAAGGTAAGTGAGCATGTAAAATCAATGATAGATAACCATTTTCAATTGGCAAACTACATCACCTCAAAATTTTTATTATTTTAATTTAATATTTAAATTAAAATTATACTTAATTCTTTAAAGATTCAAGAGAACTATAATTATTAAGTGAACCACCATTACTTACTTCATCTACTCCAGCTAAATCATAAATCTTCTCTAACTTATCATTAACTATCATCCACTCTTCATCTAAGACATCACTAACTTGATTACGAGGGGTAACTACTTTATTAGATTCAAGCAAAGTATAGAACTTATCACTCATAATTCCTAACTTAACTAGATAAGTATGGTCTGCTTCTAAATCATTAAAGTACCAATCATCATGTTCTAACATGATATCAACATCATAATAATCCGGTTCACTATCTTCTACTTTCCAATCATAGAGACGCAGCACTAATGGCGCTTCCTCAAAATTATCATAGCCTGCTTGTTGAGCTATCTCCACTAACTTATCTATAGTACACTCCCAATATAGATGAATAGTTTCAGGGTTCTTTACCTGTAATACCATGCGATTTAATTGATACTTATCAGGAAGCTCATATTCAGCTCCTAAATCTAAATCAGTGCTATCTTTAGATTCTAAATTATGACTATGATTATCACTACTAGTCTGACTGGCTGACTGCTTAACATCCTGTAAGTCATATAATTCCTCATTAACAAAATTCATTTCATCTATCCCTCCATTTCTGTTAATCAAATGATAATATATGTAACAACACAATTACTAACTTATGAGTTATAATCCAAAATTATGATAATTAAATAAAAATATATACTAACTAAACTTATTTCTACAAGCTGTTAACCACTACCAAATCTTAAGTTAGATTCGGTAGTGGTTACAACTTAGTTACCTAATCTAATCTTTAGTAAAAGGATTAATAGAAATTGATATAAAATTAATTATTTTTTTGATATTTAAAATCATTCAATTTGAATTTAAACTAGAGTTGAAGTTAAATCAATAATTCCACTAGAGGAAAGATAGATCTGGAATTATCTATAAGACTTTATGTATCTGATTATTATCTAGATTATACATTTGATCATAATAATCTTGAACCATTCGTTGAGCAGAAAATTGTTGGTAAGACATATCAATGCTAGCTTGCATCATCTCTTGCCACTTTTGAGGTTGATCATAATAGATTGGTAATACGTCATTATAAATAATATTATATAAAGCTTTCAAATCGCGCTCATCTTCACTTAAATCATCATCTTCTTCAGTAAAGACCTCATCAAAAAGCCAACCGCTAACTCCATGTTCTGGGCCTTCGGCTAACCAGCCATCTTCTACACTTAAGTTTAATACACCATTCATTGCTGCTTTCATACCCGAAGTACCACTTGCTTCTAGCGGACGACGTGGATTATTAAGCCAGATGTCACAACCTTGAACTAACTTCTTAGCTACTTCCATATCATAATTCTCTAAGAAAACTACACTATCTTCGTACTTTTCATCCATCTTAACTAGGTTTTGAACTATTGACTTCCCTGTTTCATCCTTAGGATGAGCTTTACCAGAGAAAACTAACTGTAACTTACCTTCCTGCAACAGCGAATCAATAGCTTCAATATTTCTAAAGATTAAATCACTGCGCTTATAAGGAGCTACTCGACGGGCAAATCCAATAATTAATGAATCGCTATCTAATTGAGTACCATTATGTTCCTCAATATAATCAACTAACTCCTCTTTTAATTCATAGTGCGGCTGCCATAAATCTTCGTTATTATCATAGGCTTCTTTTATTTTATCGGATTGCCAAGTTTCAACATGAACGCCATTAGTAATCCCGATAATCGGAGATTTATTACTTACATCTTTCCACATATCCTTGGTAGTTTCACTATGTAACTTAGACACACCATTAGTCACTGAAGATAAACGCAAACCAGCTACTGTCATATTAAATGGATCATCACCAAGCTGTTTCATCTCTTCGTAACCTAAGCCATTATACGCTCCTAATTCACGTAATAAATCATGATTATGAACTTCATTACCTGCTTTGACGGGAGTATGAGTAGTAAAGATTACTTCCTCTCTAGTCTGACGGTAAGCTTCTTGGAATGACTGACCTGTCTCCATCTTCTCTTGAATTAATTCAGTGCCAGCTAAAACAGCATGCCCTTCGTTGAAATGATACTTATCGACTTCAATTCCTAACTTCCTTAGCGCCTTAACTCCACCAATTCCTAAGATAATCTCTTGGGATACTCGCTCATAACCTTTATCATCTTCATCATACAGCTTATCTGTAATCCAACCATGATCACTACCAGGAAAGTTAGTATCTAACAAATATAAAGGCACATTACCATACTGTTCCACTAACTTAATCTCACAGACAACCTCTTCCCCTCTAACATTAACCGTAACACTCTCGCCAGTATCAGTAATTAAATCATAATCAAGCTCAGGAAAAGTATCGCAAGGCCAACCATCCTCATCAATATACTGCTGGGTATATCCTTGATCCCATAGAATACCAATCCCTACTACTGGCTTATCTAAGTCCTTAGCTGCTTTCAGATAATCACCAGCTAATATTCCTAAACCTCCAGAATAAATAGGAAGTTCATTATCAAGTCCATACTCCATACAGAAATAAGCTACTCGCGGCTGATTTTTCAAAATACTCCCTCCTTTTATCTAATCTCACAGAATAGAAACTTTTGGATTAATTTGTTAACTACATTATATTTTACTAATCATAAATTGTCAATGTATAGCTAAAAAAATATTAATAATTATCAATAACTAATCTATCCTTTAATCCTAGAACTTACTAGACTATTTTAGAACCTATTTCAAACAATAAAGTACAGGGGTGACAGAATGGACAAAAAAGAATTACTAACAGAAATCGAGCGAGTAAGACAAGAACTACATCAGTTAATTGATAATCGAAAAAACATTGATGAACAAGCAGTTAAAAAGAGTGAAGAATTAGATAGATTACTAAATGAATTTCAGAAACTAGATCAAAAGTAGAATCAAAACCTAAAGAACTATTCTACCTAGCTAATAATCAAATTAAGTAGAATAGTTCTTATTAAATAAGTATGACTAAGTTATAGATTTAATAACAGATCTCCTTCTTCAATTAGATTCCATTTACGCATTAACTTTGCGATAATTAAACTAAGTAAAGCAGGTAGAACAAAGTGAAGTAAGACGATTGTATCCACTGCTCCTATCCCCATTGCTTCAACAGTACCAAACTGCCCCACTAAACCTGCTGTACCCATTCCAGAACCAACCGGTGTATTCTTCATTGAAAAGATAGTAGTAGCCAACGGCCCTAAAATAGCTCCTGATAGAGTTGGAGGAATCCAGACGTAAGGATTCTGTATAATATTTGGTACCTGCAGCATCGAAGTACCTAAGCCTTGACTGATTAGACCACCCCAGCCATTCTCCTGATAACTGATTACAGCAAAGCCAATCATCTGTGCACTACAACCTACTGTAGCTGCTCCTGCTGCTAAACCACTCAAACCTAACATGATTCCAATTGCCGCACTGCTAATTGGTAAAGTCAATGCCAGGCCCATTATAACCGCCACAATAATTCCCATTGGGACTGGATGCAACTTAGTAGCCTGCATAATTACTTCTCCTAAACCTGTCATTAATGAATCAATGCCCGGACCGACAAATTTAGCCATTAAGAGCCCAGTAATAATTACTAAACTAGGAGTAAGCACTATATCTAACTTAGTCTCCTTAGAGATCAATTTACCGACTTCAGCACCAATCACTGCTGCTAAGAATGCTCCTACTGGACCTCCTAACTCTGCCCCCGCACTACCTGTAACTACTGAGGTAAAGATAACTAACGGCGGTGCCTGAAGACCATAAGCAACAGCTACTCCAATTGCCGGTCCCATCATATCCATTGCTGTCTGGCTAAAATCAACTAATAAAGACAGATTAAGCCGCTGTCCTAACACCTTAAGAATTAAACCTACAATTAAAGAAGCAAATAGTCCTTGCGCCATAGCCCCTAAGGCTTTAATCCCATATCGTTCTAAACTTAATTCTATATCCTTTTTTGCTAAAAAATCTTTAATTGATTGTAAACTCATCTAACTACCTCCTAAAAATTCAAACTAATATCTAATGAATCAATAGTATGAGTAAGCGTCCCCAGCGAAATTACATCTACTCCTGTCTGAGCTACCTCCTCAATCTCTTGCTTAGTAATCCCACCGGAAGCTTCAACTACTGCTTGTTCTCCAATCAGTTCCACCGCTTCTGTCATTAATTCCGGCGACATATTATCTAACATAATAATATCTGCTTTAGCTGCCAAAGCTGCTTTAACATCTGCTAAAGTTTCAGTTTCCACTTCAATCTTCATCGTATGCGGTATCTTACGACGAGCTGTTTTAACTGCTGCTTTAATACCTCCTACCGCTGTAATATGATTATCTTTAATCATTACCGCATCATAGAGACCAAAGCGGTGATTTGCTCCGCCACCTACTCGCACCGCATACTTCTCTAAAATTCTTAATCCCGGAGTGGTCTTTCGGGTATCTACAATTCTTACATCGTAATCACTTATTAACTGTCGATAGTAATTAGCCTTCGTAGCAATCCCTGACATCCGCTGTAAAAAGTTAAGCATTACTCGCTCACCGGTTAAAATAGAAGCAGCCGACCCGGATACTGTAGCTAACAACTCCTCCGGTTGAACTAGACTACCATCTTGTAAATCGTACTCAAAGTTAAGGCTACGATCTACTCTCTGATAGACCAACTCTGCTACTTCTAATCCGGCAACTACCCCTTCAGCTTTAGCTTCTATTTTTCCGGTCAATTCTTGATCTGTAGTCATAACTGACTTAGTAGTAATATCACCACTTCCAATATCCTCTTCCAATGCCCGATCAATTATCTGCTGTACTTGAATTTGATTTAAAGTCAACTGCTAACTCCTCCCAACTATCATTGCGACTTAATAAGATATGTTTCTGCCACTTAGACTTACATTGCGGATAATCACTGCGGTAGTGAGCTCCGCGACTCTCCTCCCTAATTAGCGCCGCCCGCACTACTAATAAAGCAACTGTAATTAAATTCTGCACCTCATAAACTGCTGGCGAAGAGAAATCATACTCTAAATATTGCGCCCACTCTTCTAACTTATCCTTCGCCATTTCTAATTTATCCTGACTGCGAATAATTCCGACTTGATCAATCAACAGTGATTGTAACTGTGATTTAATCTCAGTTACATCCTTAGCTGCTCCTCTACTCTGTTGTTGATACTTAATCTCTAACTGATCATAATTAAGATTGGATTCTTGCATTCGAGCACGAACTTGTTGTGCAGTACGATAAGCATAGACCAATCCATCCAACAAAGAATTACTAGCTAATCTATTTGCACCGTGAACACCTAAAGAAGCAGTTTCCCCGCAGGCATAGAGTCCACTAATATTCGTCTCACCTACAATATTAGTCTTAATTCCGCCCATTAAGTAGTGCGCCCCTGGTCGTACCGGAATATAATCTTCGCTCATCTCTATCCCTGCTTGTAGACAGGTCTTATAAATAGTAGGGAAACGCTGCTTAATAAAGTCTGGTTCTAATTCAGTCACATCTAAATAGACATGATCTAACTGACTACTCTCAATCTGATCATAAATCGCTCGAGCTACAACATCACGTGGTGCTAATTCAGCCAGCTGATGATACTCTGTCATAAAACGATCACCAGCTTGATTTAATAATTTACCACCTTCACCCCGCACTGCTTCAGAGATTAAAAAATCAGCCGCCGCATCCGCATTAAGAACTGTAGGATGAAACTGAATAAACTCTAAATCCATCATTTCTGCGCCTGCTCGATAAGCCATAGCAATCCCATCGCCAGTAGCTACAGCAGGATTAGAAGTAACTTCGTATAACTCACCTGCTCCTCCAGTAGCTAAAATTACAGCCTGAGCATAGTAAGCTAAGTAGCGATCATTAACCTTGTCATAAGCAATTACTCCATAACAGCGCTCTTCTTTAGTTAAGAGATCAATTACAAAAGTATTAGGCTCTACCTTTATCTGGTCAGTAGCTAATACCTGTTCGATTAGTGAAGATCTAATCTCTGCCCCTGTTGCATCACCATTAGCGTGCAAGATACGCCGACAGCTATGAGCACCTTCCTGCGTAAGATCAACCTCTGTTCCCTCGCGGTCAAAATTAACTCCTAGATTTAATAGATCATTAATCCGCTGTCGTCCTTCATTCACCAGTATCTCGACTGCTTGGGGATTACATAATCCTGCTCCTGCTGCTACAGTATCTCGATAATGAGACTTAGGAGTATCATCCTCACTAATTACTGCTGCAATACCGCCTTGCGCATACTCAGTATTACAGTCCTTAAGCTGCTCCTTAGTTAATAAGAGTACTTCGCCAGCATCAGCTAAATTTAAAGCACTAAATAAACCTGCTGCTCCGCTACCAATAACCAAAAAATCAGTTCTTACTTCTTCTAATTCAGCTAAATCAAAATTAATTAAGTATCGTGGTACCATTAAACTGCCTCCACTTAAATTATTGACTAAACTCTAACATCTGGTCTAATGCTCTTTTAGCTTCACGACGAGTAGCATCATCTACTTCTACTTCTGTCTCCATCTGCTCTAAAGCAGTTACTACATCTTCTAAGGTAGTTAGCTTCATATTAGGACAGACCAATTCAGAACTTAATAATTCAAAATCCTTAGTTGGATTCTGATTATTTAATTTATAAGTTAAACCCTCTTCAGTGCCAATAATCACTCTCTTAGCTGTTGAATCACGAGCAAAGTCTAAGATTTGAGCTGTACTTCCCACCTCATCTGCTAACTCAATTACTTCAGGACGCGACTCTGGATGAACAATAATCTCTGCTTGAGGATAATCCTCTCTTGCTTGGCGAACATCATCAGCTACTACTCGGTGGTGAGTAGCACAGAAGCCTTCCCACAGAATAATCTCTTTTTCCGTCTGTTGAGCTACATACTGACCTAAGTTCTGATCCGGTACAAAGAGTATCTGATCATTATCAATTGCTTCTACAATATCCACTGCATTAGATGAAGTACAACAGATATCACTTTTTGCCTTCACAGCAGCTGAAGAATTGACATAACAGACAACTGTCGCTTCGGGGAACTCCTCCTTCTTTTCTTGCAAGCTATCAGCAGTAATCATTGCTGCCATAGGACAACCAGCATCTTGTCGAGGTAATAGCACCTTCTTCTCTGGTGATAAGATAGCTGCACTCTCTGCCATAAAATCGACACCACAGAAGACAATCACCTCAGCCTCAGTCTCAGCAGCCTGTCTACTCAAGCCTAGTGAATCACCTGTATAATCCGCTACAGCCTGCACCTCTTCTATCTGATAATTATGGGCTAAAATAACTGCATTCTTAGCTTCTTTTAGTTCTTCTAATCTACTTACTAATTCCTTGTTCATCTTAACTCCTCCTATATTCTGTCACTACTTCGACTATCTTAATTGTATAAGTCAACATTTGTAATGTCAAGTGTCTTTACACCGTCAGCAAAAAAAGAGTTAATAATCTTCTAATAAGTAATCAGCCTCCTGCAAAGCAGTCTCAATCGAATCTAACACTTCCTCATTCAACGCTTCAATAGTATGCAGATGTACTCCTTCGGTTAACGTTAAAAGTGGTTTAACCTCCTCTTGCTCTGTCTTAGCAACAAAAGATTCCAGTTCGGTAGTCGATTGAATCATCAACAGCCCCTTTAGCTCTCCATAGATCGGATGCTCTACAATTACATCCTTCACACGTCCTCCGTGTTTAATAATTAACTCTAACTCATCAGCAATCTCTGTACCATCATGTTGACAAGCAAGAGTTCTACTTACAAACTGACTACTCCGCTCTTCAGGCATAATATAGCCTTGAGAAGTAGCTACAATCTCTTTTCCCTCTGCTCGTAGTAGTGCAATATCCTGCACAATCACCTGTCTACTAACTTCAAATTTAGTTGCTAATTTTGAACCTGTTACTGGAGTCTCTTTCGTTGACAATAAGTTTAAAATTGCTTCACGACGTGCTTCTGCTTTCATTACTCTCTCCTCCTAACTAAATTATTGAGACACATAATCGTTATCTGCAATATAAAAGCGCCATAACTTATCCCGATACTCCTCAGCATAATCAATATTTATCCTCTTATCAGTCACTATATCAACTTTACTCTCTCCAGCAGTTAAATACAGTTCATCCCCGGTAATCAAGTCATAACCACTGAAACTTCTATCTATCATTAATGCTTGACATAGCTTGCCTGGTCCATTAGTTAAGTCGACTAACCGCTCTGACTTTATATCACGATTCTGTTTAATTAATTCCCAACCAGTTACCGGTTCTACCGCTCTAACTAAGACTGCTTCTGGTTTGTTTTCACTACCGGAAACAACATTAAAACAGTGATACATTCCATAAATCAGATAAACATACGCTTGCCCACCACTAGCAAACATCACTTTCGTCCGCTCAGTCTTCTTATTATCATAAGCATGACAAGCCTTATCCTCAGGACCTACATAAGCTTCAGTCTCCACTATCTTAGTAATTATTTTCTCTCCTGATACTTCGCGTACTAGATGAGTACCTAATAAGTCCTGCGCTAAAGTAACTGCATCCTGCTGGTAAAATTCTTTATCTAACCGCACAATCCACCTCCTAAAGTAGAACCTTTTTATTCAACAAGCTAATTAAAAAACTAAAATACATCCTCAATTTAACTACTAAATCATTATAACATATTCATCTTCTGCTTAAAACTAATACTCTACCATTCTTCTAAATAATAAATAATAATCCCCTCTGAGACTACTAATCTCAGAGGGGTAAAATTTGACTAGGAATTAATTGTTTCACCTTCATCTAGCTGGTAAGTATAATTATCAAACTCAACTCCATAGAAGATAGAGTAGAGCACAGGAACAATTCCTAAGGTCAACACAGTAGCAAAAGCTAATCCAAAGATAATAGCAATTGCCATCGTCTTAAATAGAACTCCTTCTCCTAACCAAAGCGGCAGCATTCCGCAGATAGTAGTAGCTGTAGTCAAGAGAATTGGTCGTAATCTACGCTGTGAAGCTTCAATAATCGCTGTAGTTCGATCACGTCCAAATTGATTAATCTCTAACTCAATTCGATCAATTAAGACTATCGCATTATTAACCACAATTCCTGCTAAAGAGACCATACCAAGAAAGCCCATAAAGCCGTAAGAAACACCGGTTAATAAAAGCCCTAAGGTAATACCAATCTGCTCTAAAGGAATAATTAATAGCACAATCAATGGTCGTTTCAAAGAATTAAACTGTAAGAGCAGCAATAAGATAATCACAAAAGCTCCTAATGGTATCTTCTCTTGAATTGACTGCTGTGCCTCACCAGAACTCTCTATCTCTCCGCCTAATTCAAAAGAGTAGCCTACTTCTAAGTTATCTTCTAGTTTCTTCAACCACGGAATCAACTTTTCATTAACATCAGTAGCAGTATAACCAGCTGTCAGATCAGAATTAACAGTAATTGTCTTTTGTCCATCGCGCCTATATCTAATTGGTGCTTCCCAGACTGTCTTAATCTCAGCTACCTGCTGTAGTGGCACTGATCTTCCCGTATTCTGCGAATAAACTCTACTAGTTTTTAACCGCGTTAGATCATTACGATCCGCACTAACAGAACGCAGCTTAACCGGAATAATCTGATCTCCTTCCCGATACTCCGTTAAACTAAGCCCGCTTAACATCGTCTGTAGTGAAACAGCTACATCAAGATTAGATAAACCTGCCTGTTTTAATCTTGACTGATCGATATTAATTCGCAGCTTCTTAGCTTTCAAACCCCAGTTATCATCTATATTCTTCGTACCATCAATACTGCGCAGTTTCTCTTTTACTTGACCTACTAATTCATATAATCTATCCAACTCTTGACCTTTTACTCGCACCTGAATTGGACGTTCAACTGGTGGACCCTGCTGTTGTTTTTCCACTGTTGCTTTTAATTCGGGGTAGTGAGTTAAACAGTAAGACTCAATCGCTTGCTTAATCTTAGGCATCACTTCCCGGGAAGTAGTATTAATTAATAGATAAGCATGGCTGGGATTGAGTGATTCCGGATTATAAGAAAGAGTATAACGCGGTGCACTACGACCAATAAACGTTCCCCAATCTAAGATCCCTTCCTCTTTATAAGCTACTGCACTACCGCCGGTTAAAATCTTCTTAAGCAGTCCCACATCTTGTTGTTGATCACTAACTTGAAGCTGATTAGCAATGTAATTATTAAGATCCTCTACCATCTGCTCCGTCTTAGCAAATGAAGTCCCATTCGGAAACTCTAATTCAGCCATCATCACTCGGGCTGGAGATTCAGGAAAGAACTGCTTGGGTACAAACTTCATACCGTAAATTGAAAGTCCAAATAGAATCAAAATAATCAATACTGTTACAAATTTATGTTGGAGCATAGTATGTAAGATAGATCTATATTTAGCATAGAATGGGGTATCATAAGTATCCTGTTCCTTATCTTCTGGCTTATCTTGAACCTTAATAAACAATACAGCTAATAGCGGAATTAAGGTCAATGCTATAATCCAAGAAGATAAGAGGGTAGTTGTAACCACTTTAAATAAATCAGCCGTATATTCACCAGTCTTAGATTGAGCTAAAAAGATTGGTAAGAAAGCAGCACTAGTAGTCAAAGAAGCAATTAACAGCGGTATCTTAAGCTCCTTAGCTGACTCCACAGCAGCATCTATTCTCGACTTTCCCTCTTCCATTGAAACCATAATTGACTCTGCCATCACTATTGCATTATCGACTAAAATACCTAACGAAATAATCAATGAAGCTAAAGAAACCTTATTAAGTCCGATATCCAGCCCAGACATAATCAAAATAGTCGAAGCTACCGCTGTTGGAATTAAGGCAGCTACTATCCAACCTGTTCTTAATCCAAGTGAGACCAACATCACCAACATTACAATTGCTATACTCTGCAATAAATTAGAGACAAACGAATTAACCTGGTCATTAACCTCTTGTGGTTGGTAATGAATAAAATCAAAATTAACCCCAATCGGATATTGGTTTTGAAAGTAATCGACCTTTTTCTTAATTGTCGTACCTAAGTCAGTAATATTACCGCCTTCTTCCATTGAGACCGCTATTACTAAACTTTTATCTGTATTCACCATCGTCTTAGCCTGAGGCGGATCAACATAGCCTCGTTTAACAGTAGCAATATCTTTTAAGTAGACAACCTTCTCTCGCTGCGGCAGATTAATTACAGTATTACGAATATCAGCTACCGAAGTAAAGTTCCCACTCGGTTCTAAGGCTATCTCTTCACCTTTGCTATAGATCTTACCGCCGGGCTGTAAAATATTTGTATCATCCAGTACCTGCTTTAAATAATAAGGCGAAATCCCTAACTCCGCTAAACGGGCATTATCATAATTTATAAAGACCCGTTCCTCCTGAGCGCCCAAAATATCAACTTTAGCCACATCTTCAACCATCAATAGTTCATTCTTAACCTCATCAGCTATCTCTTTCAACTCAGCGTAAGAATAACCCTCACCTGTAATACCAATTAAAGTTCCAAATACATCACCAAATTCATCATTAATCCTTAAGCTGACAATTCCTTGTGGTAATTCAGATCTAATACGATCTATCTTATTACGCATTCGCTCCCAGATTGGCTGTAAATCACTATACTCTTCTTTAATGTGCACATTAACAATCGAAACCCCAGTCTTATTCTCACTCTCTACATAATCAAGCTCCGGCATCTCCTGAACGACCTCTTCAATCTTATCGGAAACTAAATTAGACATTCGTTTAGGACTAGCCCCCGGATAGATAGTAGTAATCCGCGCTGTTCTAATAGTAAAGCCGGGATCTTTAGCGCGCGGTAGATTAAAGAAAGTAACCAATCCCATTACCAGTATTAATACCGCTATAGAAATAGTAACAAACTTCTTATCAATAGCTAGCTTAGTTAAATTCACTCGCGTTCCTCCTTCCCTTTATTTGAGAGTTTAACCTGCTGTCCATCGGTTAACTTACTAATTCCAGCGGTAACAACTAACTCCCCTGCTTCTAAACCAGACTTAATAGTAATTCCTTCCGCAGACATACTACCGGTTTGAACTCGTACTTTCTTAACTGTACCGCGGTTATTTTGTACATCTTTAATCAAATAGAGAAAGTTACCCTGCTGATCGCCTCCCACAGCCGTAGCCGGAACGATTAATCTCGAGTTATCTGCTGATAATTCGAACTCAAATTTAGCTTCAGCTGTCATTCCTGCTCGTAGTTCAGAGATGTTCTCTGTTAGAGTAACTTTAACCGGATAAGTTACTTCCTGATCAACTGCCGCATCACCTACTTCTGTTACTCGACCTTTAATCTGTTGACGATCCAGCGCCGAAACAGAGATCTCTACCGTATCTCCTTGATTAATCTTACTAATAGCAGTTTCTGCAACTGAAAGCTCAACTTCTAAATTCTGCCCACTACTTAATAATAAAACAGGAGTCCCTGCTGCTACATTCTCATTAACCTCGTGATTTTGCATTACAATCGAACCAGCCTTTGGAGCTCGCAGCTTAGTATAACTAAGTTTTAACTTAGCTAATTCTAACTGTTTCTGATAGCCTCCTACTGCTTCTTCAGCCGATTTAACCTCTTGTTTAGCTCCTTTTAAAGCAGCTTCCGCCTCTTCTCGTCCTGCTTTTGCTTCAGTGAGACGAGCTTGAGCTTCTTCTAACTTAGATTGAGCTGTCTGATGAGCTGACCTTGCTTTATCGTAGGCTGATTTAGAGATATTGTCATTTTGATAGAGCTGTCTACTCCGTTCATAATTAGCAGCTGCTTCTACTACTTTGGCTTCAGCACTTGCTATTCCTGATTTAGCCTGAGCAACCTTACTTTTCATCTGAGCTAGTTTCTGCTTAGCTTGAGCTACTCTAGAGCGCGAACTTTCCATTCGAGCTTCAGCCTGCTTTAGATTAGCTGCTGCTGATTTGACTTGAAGACGATAATCACTCTGATCTAATACTGCTAATAGCTCTCCTTCTTCCACTTGATCACCCAAATCAACTAAGATTTGATCTATCTGACCAGCAATACGAAAACTGAGTCTAGAGCTAATACTCGGTCTTAATCTACCGGAAAAAGTACGTTCTATAGTGTTCTTGCTCTTCGTTATCTGTTGGTAGCGCACTGGTCTAATCGACTGACTAACCTCAGCTTGCTGTTGTCCACTACAACCTACCAACATCAAAGATAATACTGCTATCATCACTATCACTACTAATTTACGCACCATCATCCCTCCTCGAATAGTCTAGTTTATTTAAAATTCTAATATACCTAAAGAGCGCTTAGCTTCTGCTACTGCAATTAAAAAATCATACTTAATAGTTGATCGTTTACGTTTAGCCTTAATTAGAGCTGATTGAGCATCCAGTAATTGAGCTACTGAAGCGCTACCTTTAGAGTAGGCATCACGGACTAAATCTAAATTATTAGCAGCTGCCTCTACCGCCTGCTCTGTATTCTGGTACTTGCGATACTGGGTATTAACATTACGAACTCGCTGTCTAATCTGCTGCTCTAACTTCTGTACTACTGCTTGACGCTGCTGTTTTAACTTCTTAATTTCCTCTTTAACCTCATTTAAACGCTCCTGTTTATTACCTCCTTCGTAGAGCGAAAAGTCAGCCTGTACAGCAAGACTCCACTCATCTATTGATGGAGAATATCCTTTAGTACCTGCTCCCCGCTCATCAAAGTAAGACTTATAATTAGCCTGCAGTCCTAACTCGGGTAAATAAAAATCCCTTTGTAACATCTTTAATCTACGCTGCTGCGCCTGAATTGAATAATCAAGCTGTTCTAATTCAACTGAATTCTCAAGCCCTAACTTAACTAACCGATCACTTACCTGAGCTAACTGCCAAGGATTAGCAACCTTAAATCGTTCTTTAATCTGATCGACTACTGACATTAGCTTCACTTCTTTTGTAGTTATCTTTTGATTAAGCGGCAAATTAAGAATTCGTTTCAAATTATCCTTAACCTCTTGTAATTCCTGTTTAGCTTGGGTTACAGAGCTATCATTCATTGCCAACTCACTCTGCCAACGGTAAGTATCAGCTGGACTTGTTGAACCAATCTGCTGTTTCGTCTGAGCTATCTCTAAATTCTCTTTCGTTAAATCTACATTCTCCTGTTGGAGATTAACATCTGCTCTCATCCGCAGTACATTATAGTAATTAGTCATTGCAGATAAGATTATATCCCACTGCTCTTCCTTAGCTGTAGCTTGAGCCCGCTGATATAAGCTCTGCTGAATATCCGACTGAGCATTAATCTGTTCATCAAAAAGCACCTGCTTTAACTCAACGCTACCGCTATGTGTCTTCTCTTTAATTTTCCCTTGTGATCGAATAGCATTATCTTCACGAACCCTCGTATAAGTAGTTTTCAAATCAAGCTGAGGCTTTAAATTATTTTCTGCCTGCTGTAATTTAGATTGGGCAATCCTTTCTTCTTTATCTTTAACTGCTACCTCTAAGTTATTATCAACTGCCTTCTCGACAGCATCATCTAAAGATATTCGTCGGCTATCTTGAGCAGAATTAATTAATTCTGCTCGATCTAACAGCTTCCAATTAGGCAGCAGATTTATCTCCTCTGCCACCGGTAAATTAATAATTAGCTGTTCTGTACCTTCAGTGCGGTCCGTAGTATAGATAGGTAACTGACTAACCTTAGTACCTAATAAGTAAGATTCTAAATTCAAAGCTGCGATACGAGCTCGCTGTTGTAGAGCTTCACGTTGCGCATAAGCTGCTAATAGATTACTCTCTTGAGATAAAGAATCAACCACACTACTAAAAAGCGGTATCTTCTCTCTTTTCAACTGGGCTGTTAGATTTTCTAATTGCTCCTGCTTTAAGTTTAATAACGGCGAAAGATAGACGGCTTGACTATTACTTAAATCTGCAGAAGTTGTGTCGGTTACTGATAGCACTTCAACCGAAATATCTTCTAACTCATTTGCTAAATAATGCTCTAAATTAGGAAGTAACTTCTTAGTTAACGGAGCTGCTAAAAAAGTAAGCTGATCAAAATCCTTCAATTCTTGAAAGGTCTCTAACTCCTTACGCAGTAAATGCTTCGAAGTTATTAAGTTTAAATTAGCAATTCCAGTCTGATCTTCTGCATCTAATTTATCTGATAACAAGTAATTATCAATTATAAAAGGAGCAATCACCGGTTTATTAAACTCATTTCGTTTAAGTGTTAAATGAGAGCTTGCCATTCCAGCTGTTACTACCAAATCAATCTCATTATCTTGTAAAAAATCATCTAATTTCTCTTCTAAATCAGTTAAACCACTTCCAGTTTCTGTAGTAAAGTTCAATTGATAATTAGGAATTAAAATCTTCTCCATCTCTTTTTTTAGTTTAGTATATAAGTACTGATTAAAGTCATTACTTTCATCATAAATTAAACCAATATTAATACTTTTCTTTTCTCTCGTATTTCCTAGTACTTCTCCTACAGCTAATGAATTAAGTACTAATAGAGTAATCAGTAGTACTAAACAGACCTTTTTCATACTT
>JBNJEL010000030.1:0-19677 GCA_051745835.1 Bacillota bacterium | reverse complement strand
AAACTTATTGAAAAATAAGGGCGCAAAGCCACAAGTCTAAAGTATAATTTTGTACAATGACGGTTGGGTTACCAAAAATTAATTAATAATTGTTGGATTTACTGGGCCCTATTCTAAATGTAACTAAAGAAAGAATAGGGTCTAATTTATATCACTAGAATTTATATATCTAAGCAGGTAAATAATATTATTTAAAGAATAAATAAAGTAAGTAGGTAGCTGTTGGACTTCTTGGAATTAATATTGAATCTTAAGCAGGAAATTAAAGTTATTTTCAAGAAAACTAAATAAGGAAAGGTAAATAATAGTTTATTTTCAATTATTTAGATAATTATCATATTAAATTATCTGATTACATATACATTCAAATATAAATAAAGGAGGTTAGCTATGAGTAATTTCTTAAACAATAGCAGTATCTCAGTTTTAGCTAAATCACTAGATGGATTACAGCAACGTCAACAGGCTATTTCTGATAATATTGCTAATGTAGATACTCCTAACTATAAAAGAAAGAGAGTAGACTTTAAGTCGCAATTGAAATCACAATTAAATAATGATAATCTTAATTTGAATGCCACGGATGGCAAACATTACTCATCTGCTACAAATTTGGATGAAATGGAGTTTCAAACTAAAGTTGAGCGCAATTCTAAACTGCGATTTGATCGCAATAATGTTAATATTGACCAAGAAATGTCTAAGTTAGCTAAGAATGGTTTAGAATATCAGGCAGTATCACAATTACTATCAAAACAGTTTAGAAAATTAAGTAATACAGTTAGTAAGCTGAAGTAATATTAAAAAAGGGGGATAGTGATGGGGTTATTTAGCGGGATGAATATTAGTGGTTCAGGAATGACAGCACAGAGGCTACGAATGGACTTAATCTCAGATAATATTGCTAATGTCAATACTACTAGAACTGAAGATGGTGAACCATATAGAAAGAAATCTCCAATCTTTAAAGCAAAGAGTAGCGGAGATTTTGCAGTGCCTAATTTAGACTCGGAACGTAATCAGACAGGACAAGGAGTAGAAGTTACTTCTATTAGAGAGAGCACCAAACCGCCTAAGTTAGTTCATCAACCAGAACATCCTGATGCTAATGAGGAAGGATATGTAGAGATGCCCAATATAGATATTGCTTCAGAAATGGCAGATATGATTTCAGCTAGTAGAGCTTATGAAGCAAACGTAACTTCCTTAAATACTTCAAAAGATATGTTTAAAAGTGCTCTTAAGATTGGTGAATAGAAGAGAGGGATAGAAAATGAAGATAAATCAATTACAGGATAGTAATTTGATTCAAGATACTACTTTTGACCAAGCTAAAAATAAGAGTAATAAGGATTTTTCACAATTGTTACAATCTGCTGTACATAAAGTTGATGATTTACAGAAAGAGTCAGAGGTAATGTCACAAAAGTTAGCTGTTGGAGAAGTAGATAATGTTCATCAAGTAATGATTTCTTCTGCTAAAGCAAAGTTAGCTTTGGATTTAACATTAGAGGTTCGGAATAAAGTTGTAGATTCATATAATCAAATTATGCGGATGCAGGTCTGATATATTGTTGGAAAATTGAGGTGTGAATATGATTGAGAAATTTAAGCAGTTAATTGAGCAGCTTAAAAGTTTATGGAATAATTTAGATACTAAACCCAAAATTATTATTATTTCTGCTGTAGTAGTAGTAATTATTTCTCTTTTCTTAATAACTAAGTGGGCTAGTCGTCCTAATTATGTTACATTATTTAATGATTTAAATATGAAGGACGCAGGAGAAATTACTAAGCAGTTAGAGGAGAAACAGGTTAATTATAAATTAGCTAATGAAGGATCTAAAATTTTAGTGCCTAAAGAAGAAGTTCATCAGGCACGATTGGATTTAGCTAGTCAAGGTTTGCCTGGGCGTGGGGCAGTTGGATTTGAGTTATTTGATAGAAGTCAATTAGGAAGTACGAACTTTGAACAGCAGGTTAATTTCTATCGTGCTCTATCTGGTGAATTAAGTAGAACTATTATGCATTTAGAAAAGATTGATTTTGCTAAAGTACAAATTAGTGCTCCGCGAGAAAGTTTATATTTAGATAAAGAAAAGAAGGTAAAGGCTTCGGTGATGTTGAAGTTAGGAAATTATTCACAACTGGAGTTAGACCAAGTAAGAGCCATTACTAACTTAGTAGCTAATAGTGTAGAAGATTTAAAACCTGGAAATGTATCTGTAGTTGATAATAAAGGTAATTTATTATCTGCTAAGTTGGATAGAGAAAATAAAAAGGATAATCTTGATTTTAATCCTGAATTATTAGAAGTAGAGAGTAAATTTGAAGATCGACTGGAATCATCCCTAAATACAATGTTAACTAAAGTATTAGGTCCTGATAATGTAGTGGTGCGAGTTAATGCTAACCTTAATTTTGATCAACGTGAGGTAACTAATAAAACTTATGAGCCGGTTAATGATGATGAAGGCATAGTTAGAAGCGAAAAGTCTAAAGAAGTGAGCCATCAAGGTACTGGAGATGCGGAGGGGGCACCAGGAACAGAATCAAACATTCCTGATTATCAAGGAACTGAAGAAGGTAATTCTAACTATAGTAAAGAAGAATCAACAGTTAATTATGAAATTAATGAGCAGATAGAAAATCATTCTCAAGCGCCAGGTGAAGTTGAAAATATTTCAGTATCAGTAATGGTTGATCAAGAGGATTTAACTGCTGAACAGGAGGAGTCAATTAGAAATTCAGTAGCTTCAGCAGTAGGATATGATCAAGAGCGTGGAGATCAGATTACTATTACTAACTTTGAGTTTGATAGCAGTGTTGAAAATGAATTAAATGCTGCAATGGAAGCTAATCAAACTGCTCAATGGAGAAGATGGTTGATTATTGGAGGCATCTTTTTAGTAGCTTTGATAGTAGGAATATTATTAATCCGCAGATTACAAGGTGGAGGTTCAGGTACTGATGTTAACCAAGCGGAATCTGAAGAACTTGATGTAATAATTGATGATCAGGGACAGACAGAAACAGCAGCTACTAAAGAAGAGTTATCTCCTGAAGAGAAGAAACGCAAAGAACGTAAAGAAGAATTAACTGAATTAGTTAGAGAAGAGCCAGAAGAAGTAGCAAGACTACTAAAAAGTTGGTTAGCTGAGGAGTAGATAGAAAGGAGGGGTTAGAGATGGCAGAAGCAGATAATCTATCAGGAATTAAAAAAGCAGCTGTGCTATTAGTTTCAATGGGACCAGATTTATCAGCGGAAGTAATGAAGCACCTTGATGAAGATGAGATTGAAGAATTAACTTTAGAAATTGCTAATTTAAATCAGGTATCTAGTGATGTTAAAGATGAAGTATTAGATGAATTCCATCAGATGTGTGTAGCTTATGATTATCTTAATCAAGGTGGAATTAATTACGCTAGGGAAGTATTAGAGAAAGCATTAGGTGAGAAGAAAGCCGAAGGGGTTATTGATCGGTTGACTTCCTCTTTGCAGGTAAGACCATTTGATCAACTGCGTAAAGCAGACCCTGCTCAGATATTGAACTTTATTCAAGGGGAGCATCCGCAGACTATAGCTTTAATTATGGCTTATCTTGATTCTGATCAAGCAGCTAGTATCTTATCTGCCCTCTCTCCGGAGCAACAGACTGAAGTTGCTAAACGAATCGCGATTATGGATCGTACTTCACCAGAAGTAATTAAAGAAGTAGAACGAGTATTAGAGCGTAAGTTATCATCAATGATGACTAATGAATACTCTTCAGCTGGTGGATTAGATTCTATAGTTGATATTATTAATATGGTAGATCGTAGCACCGAAAAGACTGTCCTAGAAGATTTAGATGAAGATGACCCAGAATTAGCTGAAGATATTAGAAAGAAATTATTTGTCTTTGAAGATATTGTGGTCTTAACTGATCAAGCTGTACAGTTGGTATTAAGAGAGATCGATATGGAAGACTTAGCATTAGCTTTAAAGACAGTTGATGATCAGGTTAGCGAAAAGATCTTCAATAATCTATCTAATCGAGCAGCTGATATGTTGCAGGAAGATATGGAATTTATGGGACCGGTGCGAGTACGAGATGTAGAAGAGGCACAACAGCGTATTGTTAATGAGATTCGTCGCTTAGAAGAGATGGGCGAAATTGTAATTGATCGCGGAGGAGAGGATGAGGTAGTTGTCTAAGATTATAAAGCATTTTCAAGTGAATCAGGATAATGAAGTGCAACTATTTCAAACAGAAGAAGAAGCTACTGAAGATGATAATGAATCAAATGTGGAAGAAGCGAAGTCAGAAAATTCTGAAGTAATTAAAAAAGAACAAGAATTAGTCAATAAAAGAGAAGAAATTATAAAAGAGGCTAAAAAAGAAGCAGAAGAGATTATTCAAGCAGCTCATTCTGAAGCAGAATCAATTAAAGAATCTGCCCATCAAGCAGCGGAGCAGATTGAAGAAGATGCTTATCAATCAGGATATCAAGCAGGTAAGAAGGAAGGGCAAGAAGAAGTTATAAATAAAGGACAAGAAGAAATTAATAGAGTGATTACTCAGTTAGAAGATAAAGTAAGTGAGTTTGACCAACAATTAACTGAAGAGTGGGAGCAATTAGAGGAAGAATTATTAGAACTAAGTGTTACAATTGCCGAAAAGATTATTAAACAAGAGTTGAGTCTAGATCGAGAAATTGTTAGAAACTTAGTAGCTGAAGCATTACAGTTATTAGATGGTAGTCGGGAAGTTACAATTAAGATCAATCCTGATGATTTAGAAGTTATTAAATCCGAAAAAGAAAAACTTTTAGAAGAAAATGTTAATTTAGAAGATGTTAAGGTAGTAGTTGATGATAGTATAGAGTTAGGCGGCTGTTTATTAGAGACTGATTTTGGTGGATTAGATGCTACTATTACTTCTCAATTAAAGGAAGTTAGTCAACAATTAATGGCGGCTGATAATCATGAGTAGAGTATTAAATGGAGATAAGTTAGCTAGTCAGGTGCGCTCGTGGTCGTTGATTAATAGTTTCGGTAAGGTTAATCGGGTCATTGGTCTAATTATTGAATCAGAAGGACCTGATGTGACATTAGGTGAGATCTGTATGATTAGATCGGAGCATGATGTAGAGCCTATTAAAGCAGAGGTAGTTGGCTTTAAAGATAACAAAGTACTTTTGATGCCTTTAGGAGAGATGGAAGGTATTGGACCAGGTTGTAAAGTAGAGGCTACGGACCAATCTTTTAAAGTAAAGGTTGGTGATGAGTTATTAGGTCATGTCTTAGATGGATTGGGAAATCCTTTAACTGATTTAGATCTTTGTCAGCTTAATGAGGAATATCCGGTACATAGTTCCCCTCCTAATCCTTTATCTAGACAGCGTATTACTGAACCACTGCCAGTTGGAATCCGCAGTATTGATGGACTACTAACGTGTGGTCGCGGACAGAGATTAGGTATTTTTGCTGGAAGTGGAGTAGGTAAGAGTACATTATTGGGGATGATAGCTAGAAATACAGCAGCTGATATTAATGTAATTGGTTTAATTGGTGAACGTGGTAGAGAAGTACGAGAATTTATTGAAGAAGATTTAGGAGAGAAAGGTTTAGAACGTTCGGTAGTGGTAGTGGCTACTTCTGATCAACCAGCTTTAATTAGGCTCAAGGGAGCGTTAGTAGCTACCACTATTGCTGAATACTTTCGCGATCAAGGTCAAGATGTGATGTTAATGATGGATTCAGTAACTCGTTTTGCTAGAGCTCAAAGAGAAGTAGGTCTAGCGGTGGGGGAACCACCAGCGACTCGTGGTTATACTCCTTCAGTTTTTGCTAAGCTTCCTAAATTATTAGAGCGAGCAGGAAATAATGAAGTAGGAACGATTACTGGACTTTATAGTGTGTTAGTCGAGGGTGATGATATGAACGAACCAATTGCAGATGCTGTACGTGGTATTTTAGATGGACATATAACTTTAAGTCGTGAATTAGCAACTCAAAATCATTATCCAGCTATCGATGTATTAGAGAGTGTTAGTCGGGTTATGAATGATATAGTAACTGAGAGTCATCAAAGTGCTGCCCAACAGCTGCGAGAAGTATTAGCAACTTATGAAGAGTCTAAAGATTTAGTTAATATTGGAGCATATGAAGAAGGGACTAATCCTGAGTTAGATTATGCTCTTGATAAGTTAGATGAAGTTAATAACTTCTTACAGCAGGGAATTAGCGAAGCAAGTAATTATCAGGCAACAGTTAAAGATTTAAAGTCAATCTTTAACTAAATTAAAGGGGGCAGGTAATGATGCAGGAGTTTGAGTTTAAGTTAGATAAAGTGTTAGAATATAATCAGCAGGAAGAAGATATGATACAACAGAGGCTGGCTCAGATTCGTTCTAAGTTACAGGAGACTCAAGAGAAGTTACAGAGATTAATTAATACTAAATCAGAGATACAAGCGGAATTAAGAGAGAATGAGACTAAAGGAGTTAATGTACAACAAGCCGTAATGTATCGTAATTATTTAGAAGAGTTAAATTTGCAGATTAATCAGCAACGACAGGTAGTAAGCCAGATTGAAGAACGTTTTAAGCAGTGCCGTCAAGAATTACTAGAAAAGACTAAGGATTGTCAGATGTTAGATAAATTAAAAGAACGTGAATATCAGGCTCATCGACAAGAGAACTTCAAAAAGGAACAGAAAATTATTGATGAGTTAGCAACTAATTGTTATTTACGTCATAATAATAGTGAAGCTGTCATTTAGGGGCAGGAGGATTTTGAATGAAGAAATTTCTGCTAACTTTAATTGCTTTAATATTAATAGTAGTAGTAATAGCTGTGGGACTTCAGATGTTTGGAGTTTATGATGTTAAAAATTTAGTGCTTAATCAACTCAAAAGAGTGCCGGCAGTTAAGCAGGTGGTTGCTAATCAAGAGATAGTAACAGATTTAGAGGATAGGTTAGAGAGTAAAGATGATAAAATTACTGAACTAAAACAGGCTAATCAACAGCTTGAAAGTGAGTTAGAAACTCAAGAAAGTAAGTTCGAAGAAGCAAATCAGCAAATTGAAAATTTAGAAACAGAACTTAAAGAGTTACAGTCTCAACAACAATCTCGCACTGAACGAATTAATCGTTTGATTGCTATGTATGAAGAGATGGACGCTCGAAATGTAGCAGGAGTAATTACAGAGTTAGATGATGATTTAGCAGTTGAGATATTATCACGTTTAGATTCTAAGCAAGCAGGTGAGATTTTAAGTCAATTACCTTCTCAAAAAGCAGCTTACTATTCCAATATCTTATCTGGGCAATAGAGTTAATTGCAACTTAGAAAGGGGGTGAAATATGTAGTGCAGGCATTTTCAGCTATGCAGTTAAGTAATCAACCTACTAAGATGGCTAAGCAGGTAAAAGATGTAAGTAAGAGTTCTTCTAATCAGGAGTCATTTTTATCACAATTAGAGCAGCTAGAGAATAAAAATCATAATCAAACAGCAATAAATGATTTTAGTTCACAGAAATTAAATGAAACTAAGTTAAGTGAGTTAGATATTGATTTAGATCAAACAGAGCTCAAAAAATTAAAAGAAGCATTAACTACTGAAGATGGTAAGTTATCTATAGAGAATTTAGCAGAATTTTTGAGTGCTGTGGTTAATCTAAATCAGCAGTTGAATAAATTAGATCTTGATCAATTATCTTCTGCTGATCAGAAACAATTTGTTAAGTTAGTAGAGAAGTTATCAGCTACTTTAGATGATATAACTGATCAATTAAGTGCTACCGAGTCTAAATTAACTGATCTAACTGATTTAAAAGAGGAGTTAACAGCTGAAACCGAAACCAAATTAGAAGATGAATTAGCTGCTTTAATTAGTAAGCAGGATAATAATTTATTAGAATCTTTACAGCAAAATGATAAGTCTAGTTCATCAACTGCGGACGATTCTAAGTTGTTTCAGCAATTAGTTAAATTAAAAGAGTTAACTACTAAATTACAGAAATTAAGAGCAGAAAATAAACTCCCGCTTCAAGCAGAATCTGATCAAATTAAAAAGCTATTCTCTAAATTAGAATTAGTAGATAAAGAACTAACTACTTTACTACAGCAGAACAATAGCTCATTAGAAGGAAACGAAGAATCTTTAGCTAAACTGAAAGGTGATCATCTATTAAATGATCAACACTCATCAACTACTGATCATTCAACTTCAGTTAGATTGGATAATAGTCGAGAAAAGATGAGTCAACAGAATTTTAAAGAGTTTGATAGTGAACAAAGAGGTAATCAATTTCAAAAGAATAGTGATCAACAATTACTTAAGAAATTACTTAAGTTAGAAGATGAAGGTGCGCAGTCTACTCCTAAATTTAACTTTGGCAGTAGCAAACAAGCACAGAAGGATAAGTTGAGTAGAGCTCGGCTTAATTTGGAAGGTCAGTTACAGCTTAAGAACCAGATCTCTCAACAACAATTTAATGAATTTAAAACAATTACTATGAACGGCAAGTCGCGGCAGATTAATCAGACCGAAGTCATTAATCAAGTACTCGAACAGTTAGACCAACTTAAGAGTTTAGGTAAACGAGAATTATCTGTTCAGCTCAAACCAGATTTTTTAGGTAAGTTAGACTTGAAGATGGCAGTGGAGGATGGATTAGTCAGCACTAAGATTGTTGCTGAAAATTATCAGGTTAAAAAGTTAATTGAATCACAACTTCCTCAATTAAGAGATTCTTTAACTGCTAAGAATTTAGAAATTGGAGAGTTAATTGTGGATGTGGAGTCACAGGAAAACTCTACTAATTTGCAGCAAAACTCTTCTAATCAACACCAATTTTCTCAACAACAAGAATCTAATTCAGGAGTTGATGAAGAATTACTGGCGGAATTAGGTATTGTTGATGAACCACTTGAAGTTAAAGAGATGATTGAATCTACTTTAGGAGTAGAGACAGTTGATTATATTATTTAAAAAGGTGGTGTAGTAATGAGTGTAGAAGGTATTACTCAAGCAACGAATAATCTTTTAAATCAAGATGATACTACAGCTGATAGTAGTAAAAACCTCGGTAAAGATGAATTTTTAGAGTTATTAGTGACTCAGTTAAAGAATCAAGACCCTCTAGATCCGATGGATAATAAAGAATTTATTTCTCAGACTGCTCAATTTACATCTTTAGAACAGATGAAGAATATGAATACTAATTTAGAATCAGCTTTAAAGATGCAGGATCTTACTCAAACAAGCAGCTTAATTGGCAAAGAAGTAGAATTAGTTGATTCGGAAAGTGGTGAGGAAATAAGTGGTCAAGTAGAGAAGATAGTAATGGATGAGGATGATCCACTCTTAGTTGTCAACGGTAATGAATATGAATTAGGTAGTGTTAGTGAAGTATTAGGTTAAATTGTAAGAGAGGATGATTTTGATGAGCAATCGTATTTATTCTAAGCAGTTGATTGCTCCTCACCAGACCAATCAACCTGTCAAGCAAAGAGAAGATCTATCAAGTAGTGAGGCTTTTAATCAAGTCTTACAACGAAAGTTAAAGCAGCGGAGTGGCATTGAATTTTCAGGTCATGCTCAACAAAGAGTTAGTAATCGTAATATAAATTTAACCACTCAACAATTAGATAAATTAGAAGCTGGTGTCTCTAAGGCTGCAGAAAAAGGAGCTAAGGAGTCATTAATAGTAGTAGATCAAGTCGCTTATGTAGTAAGTGTAGAAAATAAAACAGTGATTACAGCAGTTGATCAAGAGAGCATGCAGGAGAATGTATTTACTAATATTGATAGTGCAGTAATGATGGATTAATTTAGGCTGGACCTTATTAGAGGGAGCCTAGTTAAACCGCGAATTGATAGCAGCGGTTATAAACTTTAAACAAAAAATTAGGAGGTTGATGAGGTTATGATGCGGTCAATGTACGCTGGAGTATCAGGACTTAAAGCACATCAGACTAAGATGGATGTTATTGGTAATAATATTTCTAATGTTAATACTACTGGTTATAAAGGTAGTCGAGCTACTTTTCAAGAAATGTTAAGTCAGACAATTGAAGGAGCTTCTTCTCCTCAAGATGGTCGTGGAGGTACTAATCCTCAACAGGTAGGTTTAGGAACTCAATTAGGTAGTATAGATACTAATATGGGGACAGGGAATCAGCAATCTACAGGTAAAACATCTGATTTAGCGATTGATGGTGAAGGCTTTTTTATTCTCAATGACGGAAGTAAGAATGTATATACTAGAGCAGGAAATTTAACCTTTGATGAATCAGGACATTTAGTCAATTCTTCTAGTGGTAATCGAGTGAAAGGTTGGCAGGCAACAGAAGATGGAACGATTGCTGAAACAAATGAAGATAATTTGGAAGATTTATCACTGGATGAGTCAATGTCAGGAGAAGCAACATCAGAAATGGTATTTACAGGTAATTTAGATTCGGAGACTGAAGCTGGAACTGGCGAAGTGAAACATACTATTACTGCTGATGTCTATGATTCTTTAGGAGCAGAGCACTCTGTTACGTTGGGTATGAAGAAGTCAGGTGATAATCAATGGGAGATTAATTCGGGAGATATAGATGTTAGTGATGGTGCTAATATTAGTTTAGATAGTGATCCACATACAGTTAATTTTAATGAAGATGGAGAGATTACGAATGGGGAAGAATTGGAGTTAACATTTGATCCTACTGGAGGAGCAAATACTGGTCAGACTATAAATTTAGACTTCTCTGATTTAACTCAGTTTGCTGGTAGTACAACTGCTGAAAAAGATAGTGTTAATGGCTATGCTCAAGGATCATTGCAGGATTTTACGATTGATGGTTCAGGAACGATTACTGGTTCTTATGATAACGGATATAATAAGACTTTAGCTAAGATTGGAGTTGCTCAGTTCCAAAATCCGGAAGGTCTATCGCGCGAAGGCGGTACAATGTTTGATGTTTCTAATAACTCCGGTGAAGCTAATATAGGTCAAGCTGGAGCTGGGGGACGAGGAATGTTAAAGCCTGGTAGTTTAGAGATGTCTAATGTTGATTTAGCACGGCAATTTTCAGAAATGATTACAGCTCAACGTGGTTTCCAAGGTAATTCAAAGGCGATTACTACTTCAGATGAAATGTTACAGACGTTAGTTAATCTTAAGCGGTAATTAATAATTAGAATTAAGGAGGGGCTTTTTTATCCCTCTTTAATTACTTATAAGAGGTGACTTAATTGATTGAAGTAACTAAGCTTAATGGAGCTGTGATTGTAATTAATGCAGAGTTGATAGAATTAGTTGAAGCTAATCCGGATACGGTTGTCTCTTTGGTATCAGGGAGAAAAATTGTTGTGACAGAAGAGCTAGAAGAAATTAAAGAACGGGTAATTAATTATCGAAAAGAAATAAATCAAATATTTGTAGATTAGTTTAGAAATGAGGTGATTGAATGGACTTAGATTTAGCTACTATTATCGGGTTAGGAGTAGGAGTCTTATTAATTATTGGGGCAATTGTATTAGGCGGTCAACCAATAATCTTTATTAGTGCTAACTCTTTTTTGATTGTAGTAGGAGGTACGTTAGCTGCTGCAACAGCTGCTTATTCATTTAAACATATCAAAGAGTTAATTGGAGCAATTAAAGTAGCTTTTTATGAACAGGATACTGAAACAGAAGAGATTATTTCTACTTTAGTTAGTTTTGCTGAGAAAGCAAGACGCGAAGGGCTGTTAGCCTTAGAAGATGAAGCACAGGATTTGGATGATGATTTTTTGCAGAAAGGTATTCAATTAATTGTAGATGGTACAGATTCTAAATTAGTTAGAAGTATCTTAGAGACAGAATTATCTTTTTTAGAAGAACGCCATCGCACTAGTAAAGGAATCTTTGATACTATGGCAGAATTATCGCCTGCTTTTGGAATGATGGGTACTTTAATTGGTCTAATTCAGATGTTAAGTGAGCTTGATAGTCCTGATAATTTAGGCGGTGGATTAGCTACTGCTTTGATTACTACTTTTTATGGAACGTTTATGGCTAATGTTATATTTATTCCTATGGCTAATAAGTTAAATGTTAAGAGTGAAGAGGAGATTTTGGTTAAAGAGGTAATGATTGAAGGAATCCTGTCGATTCAGGCAGGAGAAAATCCACGGATTGTAGAAGAAAAATTAAAGGCATTCTTATCGACTGCTAACAGAGAAGAATTAGAGGATGAAGATTTAGGCGAAGGAATGGCGGTGGAGAATGATGCCGCGCAATAATCGCCGCAAAAGGGATGATGACAGCGGAGATGCTAATTGGTTAACTACATATGGTGATATGATGACTTTGTTATTGGCTTTCTTTGTACTATTATACTCTTTTTCTTCAATTCAAGAGGAGAAGTTTAAGGCAGCTATGAAATCTTTGCAAGGTAATTTAGGAGTTTTAGAGGGTGGTAAGACTATTGATTCTTCTGATTTAGTTACCGCAGGGGTTGATAGTAATCAGATGGGAATGCGTCGTTTAAAAGAGATCAGTCAGACACTTGCTAGATATTTAGAGAAGAATAATTTAGAAGATGATGTAAAATTAGATTTAACAGAACGAGGTTTGGTAATTAGATTTGCCGGTAAGGTATTATTTGATTTAGGTAGAGCAGAGATTAAACCAGATGCTTATAATGTATTAGATGAGGTAGCTAATATTATTAGTAAAGTTCCTAATAGAGTTATGGTAGAAGGACATACAGATAATCTACCGATTAGTAATCAAAGCTTTCCTTCAAATTGGGAATTATCAACTACTAGAGCTACAAATGTGGTACGTTATTTTATAGAAAAGAATGGATTAACCCCGGCTAAATTGTCAGCGGCTGGATATTCAAAATACAAGCCGTTAAAACCGAATAATAATCCTGAAAATCGAGCTGAGAATAGACGAGTAGATATTATTTTACTTAATAATGAATTTGATAATGCTCAACCAGCTGATAATGCTATAGAGTCTGAATCGAGTACTATTGAACGGACTGATAGTCAAGGAGGAGAGAATAATGAGTGAAGAGAATGAGCAAAATTTTAAGTTAATGTTAGTAGTGATGGTAGCTCTATCACTATTAATTGCTGCTGGAACATCTTATTTTATGTTAAGTCAGTTAGGTGGTAGTAGTAATGGTGAAAATAATGATAATAATAGCCAGCCTGTTGCTAAGGTAGGACCTACTTATGAAGTAGGAGAATTTACTGTTAATTTAGCTAAAAGCCAACGGTATGTTAGCTTAAATATGGTATTAGAGATTAGTAATGAAGAATTAATAAAAAAATTAGAGAATAGAAATCCTCAGATTAGAGATGCGGTTATCTCAATCTTAAGAAATAAAAGTCCAGAAGATATTGATGCTCAAGGTAAAACTATGGAGTTACGTGATGAAATTAGAAAGGAGCTTAATAAACTTGTTGCGGATGGTGAGATAACAAATGTCTTCTTTACAAAATTTGTAATGCAGTAGGTGGTAGTAAGGAGGGAATGTTGTGTCCAGTGATGAAGTATTATCCCAAAATGAGATTGATGAGTTATTACAGGATTTTAATTCAGGAGAAGTAGAAGCAGAAGAATTAAAAGCAGCTAATGAAGAAAGATCAGTACACCCTTATGACTTTAAACATCCTGATAAATTATCTAAAGACCAGTTGCGAACATTACGAATTATTTATGAAAATTTTGCTCGGCTATTGAATACTAATTTATCAGCACAGTTGAGAACTTTGGTTCAGGTAGAGCTTAATTCGATTGAACAGCTTTCTTATGATGAATTTGTCAGTTCACTACCTCAACCAACAATTATGAGTATCTGTGATTTTAATCCATTAGCTGGTGAATTTATTTTAGAGGTAAATCCACGGATTGGCTATGCAATTATTGAACGGCTCTTTGGTGGAAAGGGAACTCCTTTAGAAAACATTAGAGATTTTACTGATATAGAAGAGATGGTATTGAAAAAAGTCTTAAAAGAGAATTTGAATTCTTTTGTGGAGGCTTGGGAGAATGTAATTGAGTTAAGGCCGCGGTTAAAGAATTTAGAGTCTAATCCTCAGTTTACTCAGATTGTTCCGGGAAATGATATGGTTATTTTAGCGACTTTTGATACCAAGATATCTGAAGCAGAAGGTTTGATTAATGTTTGTATTCCTTATATTGTGTTAGAACCAATAGTATCTAAATTAAATGCTCAGTATTGGTTTTCAACATCTCGTGATAAGACTAATGAACAGGAGTTACAGAAATTAAAGGATCGATTGAGCAAAGCTGAACTGCCTATTGAAGCCAACTTAGGAACGACTGAAATTACTGTTGCTGATCTATTGGATTTACAGATAGGTGATGTTATTAAATTAGACCAACAGACAGCAGATGAAGTAGCAGTGGAGATTGGAAATAAAGAGAAATTTAAAGGAAAACCAGGTGTAGTAGGAAGTAAGTTAGCTATAGAAATAAGTGCTGTCTTAGACAAAGAGGAGGAAGTGGAAGATGAATGAAGAATCCTTATCCCAAGAAGAGATTGATGCGTTATTAAATGATGATGACGATACAAATGGTGAGCAAGAGGAGAATGTAGATACAACAGAGAATACAGATGAAGATAGAAATGATGATATGGAGTTAACAGATAAAGAGAAAGATGCCATTGGTGAAATTGGTAACATTTCTATGGGATCATCAGCTACAGCTCTTTATAGCTTGCTAGATGAGACAGTAGAGATTACTGCTCCAGAAGTAAGACTAACTACTTTTGGTGAGTTAACTCAAGAACATGAACGACCATGTGTTTTAGTTGATGTAGAGTATATAGAAGGATTAGCTGGTAGTAATATCTTAATTATTGAAGAACGAGATGCTGCAATTATTGCTGACTTGATGATGGGCGGTGATGGTAGTGATCCTGATACTGAATTAAATGAATTGCATCTAAGTGCTTTAAGTGAAGCGATGAATCAGATGATGGGTTCGGCTTCTACTTCGATGTCAACTATTATGCAGGGTGATAAGGTTAACATTTCACCTCCTAATGCGGAGTTGTTAACTCTAAGTACAGATGAGATAAGAAGTCGTAGTTTTGAGCTTGATGAAAAGATAGTAGAGGTTTCTTTTGACTTAACGATTGGAGATTTGATTGACAGTCAGATTGTACAGTTAATACCACTTGATTTTGCTAAAGATTTAGTGGAGTACTTAACTAATCCGGCTGCTGCTTCTGATGCAAAAGAACAAAATAGTGATGATCAAAGTGATACAGCAGCTAGTTCTAATAATGATGCTGCTCAGCGTTCTTCTAGTAACACCCAAACTGCTCAGACTCAGCAACCTCAGCAGCCCCAGCAGCAATCACAACAAGCTCAGCAACATCAGAATGCTCAAGATCAATTAGCTGCTAGTAAGAGCGGAGCAGTCAGCAGAGAAGATAGTGTGGATGTTAAATCTGTTGAGTTTTCCGAATTAAGTAAAGGTGAGTTACAACAACAGCAGGGTAAAATTGAGCTAATTAAGGACATTCCATTAGAAGTAACTGTTAGATTAGGTAAGACGAGGATGTTAATTAAAGATATTTTAGAATTAGGAAATGGTTCGGTAATTGAATTAGATAAGTTAGCTGGAGAGTCAGTAGATCTATTGGTTAATGGTAAATTAATTGCTAAAGGTGAAGTGGTTGTTATCGATGAAAACTTTGGCTTTAGAGTGACTGATATAGTCAGTCCAATGGAGAGAATTAATAACTTATAGGAGTGGTCTGATGAAACGGAGTGTTCTAATAGCTGATGATGCTTCTTTTATGCGGATGTTAATTAAAGATATCCTAACTGATACTGATTATGAGGTAATAGGTGAAGCTGAAACCGGTAAGGAAGCAGTAAAATTATATCAACAGTTACTACCTGATGTAGTAACAATGGATATTACAATGCCTAATATGGATGGAATTACAGCAATCAAGAAGATATTGACTGTTGATAAGTCAGCAAATATAGTGGTTTGTAGTGCGGTTGATCAGCAGTCGGTAATTAAAGAGGCGATTCAAGCTGGAGCAAAAGACTTTATACCTAAACCTCTGCATCGTGATAGAGTAATTAAGACGATAAATAATATATTGGATTAATCGAGGTGTTAAGATGTCATTAGTGTGGCAGGTTATACGAATGATATTCTATTTATTGGCTATTATTGTACTATTTTTTGTAGTAGTTAAGTTATTGCGCAATTATAAGTTGATTTCTGGTTTGAATAATAAGCACTTAACTATTATAGATCGGCTTCATTTTAATTCTAATCAAGCGCTTTATTTAGTAAGAGTAGTTGATGAAGTATGGATTATTGGAGCTAGTGATCAACAGATAAATCTATTAACTAAGATTGATGAGCCTCAAGTAGAAGAATTAACAGCTGATAACGAGGTTAATGATTGGCAACAAGAGATCAAAAAGTTTTTAAATAGGGATGAAGCGAATAATGATTAAGTATAGTTCTCGAACTTTAGTAATGATTTTAAGTCTTATACTCTTATTTACATTTGTTTATCAAACTAAAGCATTAGCTGCTCCTGAATTTGAAATGCCTAATATTGATATTACTGTAGGTGACGGAGCTGAAGGTGATAACTTAGCTTTACCGTTACAGATTATGTTATTGTTAACTATTCTATCTTTGGCTCCTTCGATTTTGATTATGGTAACATCATTTATCCGGATTGTTGTAGTTCTGTCGTTAATTAGACGGGCTTTAGCGGTACGTAAGATGCCTCCTAATCAAGTTTTAATTGGGCTGGCTATCTTCTTAACGATCTTTGTGATGGCTCCAGTATGGGGCGAGGTTTATGATGATGCTATAAATCCTTATCTTAATCAGGAGCTTAATCAAGGTGAAGCTTATGAAGAGGCAATTCAGCCTATTCGTGATTTTATGTTTTCACAAACTAGAGAGAAAGATATTGCTCTTTTTGTTGATTTTGCAGAGATAGAGCGCCCCGAAAATAGAAGTGGAATACCAACTTATGTCTTAATTCCATCATTTATTATTAGTGAGTTGCGAATAGCTTTTCAGATTGGATTTATTATCTATCTTCCCTTTATAGTAATTGATATGATTGTAGCCAGTACTCTAATGTCAATGGGGATGATGATGTTACCACCAGTGATGATTTCACTACCTTTTAAAATTTTATTATTTGTCTTAGTTGATGGTTGGTACTTAGTAATTGAGTCTCTAGTTAAGACATTTTAGAAAGGAGCTTAAGTAATGACAGAACAGTTAGCAATTGAGATTGGTCGTAAGGCTTTAATTAATGTCTTAATGGTTACAGCTCCTATGTTAGGATTGGGACTAGCGGCTGGATTAGTAATTAGTATTCTACAGGCGACGACTCAAATTCAAGAACAGACATTAGTCTTTATTCCTAAGATTGTAGCGGTGATAGCGGCAATTATGTTATTTGGCCCGTGGATGTTAAATACATTACTTGATTTTGTACATAATTTATTTATAAATATTCCCAATTATGTGGGGTAATAAGGTGAGATAGATGGATTTGATCTTAATTAGAGCGATCTATCATAGTTTTTTAATTATGATGCGGATTACAGGATTATTTATGATAGCGCCATTTTATGGTAGTAATATAATTCCAAAACGGATTAAAGTAGCGGCATCTTTTCTGTTAACTTTAATTTTGAGAAATACTGTTGATAATAATCTTGAATTACCTACCCGCATATTATCACTAGCACTTAATGCTATATCAGAGTTAAGTATTGGATTTATATTAGGTTTTGTAACTTTTTTAGTTTTTGTTGTTGTACAATTAGCAGGACAGATGATCAGTATGAGAATGGGGTTAGCGATGGCTAATATTATGGATCCACAGAATGGTAGTAGTGTGGCAGTAATTGGGGAGTTAAAGAATGTTTTGGCAACCTTATTATTTTTAGTGATTGATGGCCATCATCATTTATTACGTGTTTTACAGCATAGCTTTGAGTTAGTTCCCTTAACATCTTTCTCTTTTTCTGATGGTTTATTTAGGAAGTTACTTAGGATTATAGGAGATATATTTCCAATGGCTTTTCAGATTGCCTTACCAGTAATTGTAATTTTATTCTTAACTGATGTAGCATTTGGATTAGTTGCTAGAGCTGTGCCTCAGATTAATGTATTTATTATGGGGTTACCAACTAAATTATTAGTCGGAACTTTTATTCTATTTATTACAGTACCAATCTATTTTTCTGTTTTAAAGTCTAATTTTAGAGAATTATTTACACATCTTGATGAAATTATTACTATTTTAGCACAACAGGGGGGATAACTTTGCCAGCGGGAGAGAAGACTGAAGATCCAACCCCCAAACGACGGCGGGAAGCTAGGGAAGAAGGACAGGTTGCACGCAGTCAAGAGTTATCGACAGCTTTTACTTTATTATTTGGTTGTATTATGTTATTTTTTTTAATGAGTAGTATTATTAATCAGACAATGGAATTTATGGTTAAATACTTTAGCCAATATATTGTTATGGAATTAGATCCGACTAATTTTCATTCATTTTTAGTTGAAATTATGTTCTTTATCTTTCAATTAATAGCTCCAATTATGTTTACGATTACAATAATTGGGGTACTAATTGGACTGTTTCAGACTGGCTTTTTATTTACTCCTAATGTTTTGCAACCTGATTTAAGTAAGTTAAGTCCAGCTTCAGGTGCTAAGCAGATCTTTTCTAAACGAACTTTAGTTGAATTTTTAAAGTCAATGATTAAAGTAGGAATTATTGGTTCAATCAGTTATTCGACTGTTAGAGATAACTTATCAGACCTTATAACTTTATCTCAGATGAGTTTACATTCAGCTTTAGATTTAGTTGGTAGTTTGATGTTTTCATTAGCTATGAAGATTAGTCTGATTATGATTGTATTAGGTGTTATAGATTATGCTTATCAAAAGTGGGAGCATGAACAACAGTTAAAAATGACTAAGCAGGAAGTTAAAGAGGAGCGCAAACAGACAGAAGGTAATCCAGAAGTGCAAAAAAAGATTAATGAAAAACAGCAGGAAATTGCTCAAAATAGAATGATGGAATCAGTACCGGAAGCAGATGTGGTAATTACCAATCCAACTCATATTGCTGTGGCGATTCAATTTGAGATGGATGAGATGGAAGCTCCGGTTGTAGTAGCTAAAGGTAAAGGTGAGGTAGCACAAAAGATTAAGGATAAAGCTAAGGAATGTGAAATAGAGATTGTAGAAGAGAAGCCTTTAGCTAGAGCTTTATATGCGGAAGTTGAGATTGACCAAGAGATTCCAGCCGAGTTATACCAAGCGGTAGCAGAAATATTAGCTTATGTCTACCAGTTAAATGATGAAAGGGGGTAATTAGATGGCAACTCCTACCAATAATCTATCCCAGCCGAATATTACACAGTATAATGATATTATCTTTGCTTTAGCAGTAGTAACTATTGTAGTAATGTTTATTATACCGCTGCCGACAATCTTATTAGATATATTATTAGCTGGTAATATTGCTTTTGCGTTGACTATTCTCTTAATTTCGATGTATACTATTGAACCGCTAGAATTTTCCGTCTTTCCTACACTCTTATTGATAGCTACTTTATTTCGCTTTGCCTTGAATGTTTCTACTACAC
>JBNJEL010000029.1:0-21623 GCA_051745835.1 Bacillota bacterium | reverse complement strand
CCTTCGAGTGCCTTTGATGAAGTGATGGCGCTACCTTATCATATCTATGCTTTAGTTACTGCGGGAACTTTCCCTGCTAAACAGGTGCCCATCGCTTATGGTACAGCCTTTGTCTTATTACTTTTAGTCTTCTTAATTAACTTAGTGGCGGTAGTACTGCGTAGATATTATGGAAATAAGGTGCAAGTGTGAGTAGAGTTTCTTTTTTTAAAATTTCATGATATAATATTCTTTAGATTGCTCTAATATTTAGAGCAATCTTCTTTTATTTTTATATTTATTCAACAAATAAGGAGTGAAATTATTGTTAAATGTGTGTAGTCTAGAAGAGTTAGAGCTAATTACTCAACAATTAGGCAGGAAGCCTCGTAATGTAGCCGGGATAGCTAAATACTGTGCAGAAGGCTATCCACAAGTTGTAGTTACTTATCCTATTTTTGAACAACAAGGTGAATTAAAGTTATTTCCCACTACTTATTGGTTAAGTTGCCCTAAATTAGTAGCTGAGATTTCAGTTTTAGAGGCTGAAGGATTAATCCAAGAGCTTCAACAAGAGATAATGAGTGATAGTGTGTTAGAAGCTGCTTTATCTACTGCGCATCAACAGTATGCTAAGCGGAGAGTCAACTTATTAAATGAAAAAGATAAATCCAGATTAAAGAATCAATGTCCTAAACGGTGGCAGATTATCGCTGAGTCTGGGGTTGGTGGGATTGTAGCTAAAGAAGGAATTAAGTGTCTTCATACTCACTATGCAGATTACTTAGTTAATCCGCAAAATCCTGTTGGTCAAAGAGTTGATAAATTATTAACAGCAGATTTAGCAGCAGAATATCAGCATAAATGTCAAATTTGTCATAAGGAGTGAAGTTAATAATGATTCAAGCAGCAATTGATATTGGTACTAATTCTACTCGATTATTAATAGCTAAGTTAGATCAAGCTGGTCAATTAAAACCAGTAGTTACTAGATTAAAGACGACTCGTTTAGGTGATGGTGTAGATAGTAATAGTTACTTGAAGTCAGAAGCTATAGTTCGAACAGTGGAGGCACTAAAGGAGTATCGCCAATTAATCGATAATTATCGAGTTCAAGAAATAGAGGTAGTAGCTACTAGCGCAGTCAGGGATGTTGATAATCAAGATGAGTTTAGTTCACAAGTTAGAGAAGAAGCAGGTTTAGAAGTAGATATAATTAGCGGTCAACAAGAAGCTAAATTATCTTATCGAGGTGCCGTAAAGAGTTTAGAACAAGATTTAGGAAAAACTAACTTAGTAATTGATATTGGCGGCGGTAGTACAGAGTTTATTCTGGGGCAGGAGGATAATGTAATTAAAAGTGAGAGTGTTGATGTTGGAGCTGTAAGAATGATTGAAAGAAAAGATGATAATTCAGCTAGAAGAGAGTTAATCGATAGTCTACTTACTACAACTATTAGTCAATTACCTAACGGAATAGATAGATTAATAGGGGTTGGAGGAACAATAACTACGTTGTCAGCTATTGATCAGCAATTAGAGCCTTATGATCCACTAGCAGTGCAGGGTAGTCAATTACAATTAGAAAAGGTTCAAAGTATCTATACTGATTTAAGTCAGCAAAGTATTAGTCAACGTAAAGAAGTTAAAGGATTACAGCCTGCGCGAGCTGATATCATTATATCTGGAGTACAAATTTTACTCTCAATTATGGAAACGCTAGAAATTAATGAAATCGTAGTTAGCGATGCTGATATCTTAGAAGGATTAATCTATAAAAATTATAATCAAGAGTAAATAAGAGAATATAGCAGTTTAGATGATTTAATTCTTATTAATAGATTATATAGACCTCTTTAGCTAATTGACCAATAGCAGATTATATATTATAATGCTTAGTGTCGCTTGTGAAGGACAGAGGAAAAATTGAATGATTAGCCGGAGTGGCGGAATTGGCAGACGCATCGGACTTAAAATCCGGTGAGCCTTTTGTGCTCGTGTGGGTTCGAGTCCCACCTCCGGCACCACTTTAATTATGACGCGGGGTAGAGCAGTCTGGTAGCTCGTCGGGCTCATAACCCGGAGGTCATCGGTTCGAATCCGATCCCCGCAACCAATTAACGTGGCGGTGTAGCTCAGTTGGCTAGAGCATGCGGTTCATACCCGCAGTGTCTGGGGTTCAAATCCCTACACCGCCACCATTTTTTTATCTTTTTTATTGACATATTTTTACATAGACACCCTTCTTTAGTGGGGTGTTTTTTTATATGGGATAATTTGTAATAAATTTTTGTACGATGTTCGGGTAGAAGCGACAAAATCCCTCTGGAATAATATGTATAATATAGGTTACAGACTTAATTTAGTTTAATAGAATTCTAGGGGGAGATATAATGTTTGTAAGGTCTGATTTATCTACTTATGAACGAGTAGATAAAGAGCAGAATAATCTATTCAAGAGAATCTTTAGTTTTATTATTAATTTATTTTTAGAAGTAGACTTGTTACATATTTGTTATGTTGGTTTAGGGCTTATGTTGGGACGAGCTTCTTTGTTAGATCGCATCTTTCCATTTGGTTTGGCTTTTTTAGGAGTAGCTTTATATCAGAAAGTACGTAGTAGTGAAAAGTTGGGGCGAGTTATCTTCTTTATTAGTAGTCTATATTTAGGTTTATATACTGCTTTAGGATGGAGCTGGCAATTTAGCAAGTATCTTTTTGCTGGAACTATCCTTAGCTTAATAGCTAGTTACTTAATCTATCAGTGCAGTTTAGTTCAAAAAGCAAAGTGGGCTGTAATAAGTGGTTCTTCTTTGTTAGTGGTAGAGTTAGTAGATCTATTACTTATTACTCGTACTTTATATAATCAGATACTTTTACTACTAGGACCAATTTTAGTTGGCGTGTTAACTTTAATTCTTCTTAAAGGATTATTACCTGTATTTTGGTCTAAATCTAAAGTTAATTTTGATGAGACGAATGCTTTAGCTTTATTGATTACTTTAGCTGCCTTTAATATTGGACTGCCTAATATTAATTTAGGTATTGTTAATCTTTCTCGCGTCTTTAGTAGTTTGGTAATTATGATAGTAGCTCTAAAGCGCGGCAGTTCTGTAGCTACTGTAGTTGGAGTGGTATTGGGGCTATTTTATGGTATCTCTGGTTCCTACATTATGGAAGTTACTGGACTATATGCCTTAGCTGGTCTAGTGAGTGGGCACTTTAAAAGCGAAGGGAAGTTAGGTGTTGTTACAGGTTTTACTTTAACAGTGTTGCTCTATACTATCTTTTTAATTGAAGTGAATAATATTAATTCCATTATAGCTGAGGCATTATTAGCAGGAGCTATTTTAACTTTAATTCCTCAACAAATGATCAAGTTATCTAGTTCTTTACTGCCTCAAAGTGATCTTTATTTTACTACTCAGCCAAAGCGAAATAAAAGAAGTAGAGAACAAAAGGTAGTTAGCAAGGTGAATCAGATGGTTGAACTTTTTGGTGAATTAGCTACTGCCTTTACCGAAAGTTCTGTTGTAGATAAAAGGAGTGATAGTAATTTAGAGGAACTGTTGAGTTTAATTACTAACCAAGTTTGTTTGGGCTGTGAATTTTATGATGTTTGTTGGGATCAGGAGTTCTTTGCTACTTATCAGCAGATAGTTGATGCTTTAGCAGTGGCTGAAGAAGAGGGTGGAATTAGTGCTCAAAAGTTAAATGCAATTAGGTCTGAGGATTGTCAACAGCCGGTTAGGTTGAGTGAAGTAATTAATCGATTTTTAGAGAAGTATGAGACTAACTCTTTTTGGCAGCAAAAGATTAAAGAGAGTAAAGAGATTATCGGTAATCAACTATCAGGGGTAGCAGATCTTCTTAATAAGATGGTAGCGGATTTAGAGATGGAAGTAAAGTTTGATAATAATTTTAAGCAGGCAATTCGTAGTGAATTGGAGTCGCATGGTATATTCTTAGAAGAATTAGCTATCAATAAATCTGAAGAGATAATGAAGTTAAGACTGACTAAACCTTCTTGTAATGGATGTCAGGAATGTACCAATAAGATTATTCCCATTTTAAATCAAGTCTTAAATCAAAACTTTAAGATTGAATGGAGTGCATGTGGAGGTAGTTTAGGTGAGGATAATTGTACTTTTGAACTAACTTCTGCGGCTAGATATTGGGTAGAGACAGGAGTAGCACAGATTAGTCCTAGACAAGAATCAGTGTCGGGAGATAATTATGAGATTATTGACCGTGGTGATAAAGAGACAGTTACAGTCTTAAGTGACGGCATGGGTACAGGACAGCGAGCGGCTGTAGAGAGTAATACTACTGTTAATTTGTTAGGCAAACTAATAGCAGCTGGTTTCGATAAGAAGTTAGCAATTAAAGTTGTTAATTCGGCACTGTTACTGCGTTCTACTGAGGAGAGTTTTGCTACTTTAAATATTAGCACGATTAATCGCTACAATGGTCAAGGAGAGTTTATTAAGATTGGTTCGGGACCGACATTTATTAAACGAGATAATAGAAATATTGAATTAATCAAAAGTTCTTCTTTGCCGGTTGGAATCATTGATAATATTGATATAGAGCTAACTCAACAGACTCAGCTATTACCAGGTGATTTGGTGGTGATGGTTACAGATGGGGTTTTAGAGTTAACTGGTGATGAGTTTAAACAAGAAGAGTGGTTATCTAGATTATTAAGAAATAATTTAATTGATGACCCACAGTCATTAGCTGAATATATCTTACAACAGGCGGTCAATCTAAGACATAATGTTACTGATGATATGACGGTAGTTGTAGCTAAATTAAATGGTTATCAAAATAAATAGGCATTTAAGCAGGAAGTAAAGTAATTTTATCGAAAATAAATCTAAGGCAGTAATAATACTTAAATAAGGGGTTAAGATAGTATTGATTGAACAAGTTAGAGATAGTATTGAATCTTATCAATTATTATCCCAGCATGAACGAGTCTTAGTTAGTGTATCGGGCGGTCCAGATTCTCTGGCTTTACTACATATGTTGTGGCGTTTAAAATCGGAGTATAATCTTTCATTACATGTATTCCATTTAGACCATATGTTTAGAGGAAAAGAATCAGCAGCGGATGCTCAATTTGTAGCCGAGGTTGCTGATAAGTTAGGCATAGCAGCAACTATTAAGAAGTATGATGTACCTTCTTATGCTGCTAAGGAAGGATTGTCAAAGCAGGTTGCAGCACGTCAGATTAGATATCGGTTAGCTAATCAGCTAGCAGAACAGATTGGTGCAGACAAGATTGCTATCGGTCAGCATGCTGATGATCAAGCTGAGACAGTAATGCTTAATTTTTTACGAGGTGCAGGATTAGATGGATTAAGTGGTATTGAACCAATTAGAGATGAGAAATTTATTCGACCGCTGTTAGAAGTATGGCGGAAAGAGATAGAGAGTTACTGTGCTGAACATGATCTGCAGCCTAGAATAGATAGTTCTAATCTAAAGCCTGTTTATCGTCGCAATCAGATTAGATTAGAATTAATTCCTTATTTAGAAGAAGAATTTAATGAATCAATTAAAGATAATTTGCATCGTATGGCAGATCTATTACGAGCAGAGAATAACTTCTTAACCCGATATGCTCACCAGAAGTATAAGGTAGCGGTAATTAGTTCTACGGCAGATGAATTAGTACTCAATAATAATCAATTAAAGTCATTGGATTTAGCGATCTGTCGTAGAGTATTACGCCGAGCAATAGCAAAGTTTACTGGATCTAAACGTGATTATTATGCCGAGCATATTAAGCAGCTAAGAGAGTTAATGGAATCTAATAAAACAGGAAAAGTTATTCAATTACCTGATAAGCTGCGTGTTAGAAAAGATTATGAGAAATTAAAGTTTTATTGGGCGGGTGATAAATTAACTACAGATCAATTTGTAGCGGCTACATATCAAGTACCTGGTATTTATCATTGTGAAAAGTTAGGAATTAGACTAGAGTTGGAAGTAGTAGAGGTAGATAACTACACAGCAGCTCAACAATTGATTAAAGAGGCGGATAAGTTCTGCTTAGATCAAGAGTTAGTAGGCGGTCAAGTTCAGGTCAGACAGCGTAAAGCTGGAGATTACTTTCAGCCTTTAGGAATGGATGGGCATAAAAAGGTAAAGGATTTCTTAATTGATGAGAAGATAGATCCCGAGATAAGAGATTGGTTACCGATCTTTACTACTAATACAGGAGATATATTTGCTGTAGGACAGCTTAGAATTGATGAACGATTTAAGGTTACAGCAGAAACTACTAAAGTGTTAACCTTAGGGTTTCAGAAAGTATAAGAGCAGGGTGTTATAAGTAATTGCTTTCTTGTTAATTTTTTGTTTCTGTGATATAATAATTAATCGTGATAAGCTAGTATCGTTAGAAAGGAGGAGGATTTATTGAAGCGATTTTCAAAGAATATTGGATTCTATGTAGTAATAATTGCTATAGCCTTCTTGATCGCACAGTACTTTATTAGTCCTACTCCGGCTGATCAGGACTTAAGCTATAGTGAATTTGTACAATTGACTGAAGCAGGTAAGATAAATCAGGTCACCATTATAGGTGAGAGCGTAATTGAAGGACAGGTGACTGACGGTAAACAATTTGAAGTTAATGTTCCAGGGACGATTGAAAAGATCGAACAGTTGCTCCAAGATAACAATGTGGAGATTGAAACTAAGCCTGAACCAGAACCACCTTGGTGGGCAAGTATCTTAGGTTATCTACTACCAACTATCTTAATCTTTGGTTTTTGGTTCTTTATCATGCAGCGTATGCAAGGCGGCGGCAATAAAATGATGTCTTTTGGTAAGAATAAAGCCCGACGACATGATGAAGAAGATAAAGACCAAGTTACTTTTGATGATGTCGCTAATTACGAAGAAATAAAAGAAGAGTTAGTAGAGGTAGTTGAATTTTTAAAGAACCCAGATAAGTTTAGTCGATTAGGGGCTGAAATTCCGAAAGGGGTCTTGTTAGTTGGGCCACCCGGAACAGGTAAGACCTTAATGGCACGAGCTGTAGCTGGAGAAGCTGGAGTTCCATTTTATATTATTAGTGGTTCTGACTTTGTAGAGATGTTTGTTGGTGTTGGTGCTTCACGAGTTAGAGATCTCTTTGAACAAGGGAAAGAGAATGCACCATGTATTATCTTTATTGATGAATTAGATGCTGTAGGTAGACAACGAGGTGCTGGTGTTGGTGGCGGTCATGATGAACGAGAGCAGACTTTAAACCAGCTACTAGTTGAAATGGATGGTTTTGAGCCAAATGAAGGTATTATCTTAATGGCAGCAACTAATCGTCCAGATGTATTAGATCCAGCTCTATTACGTCCAGGTCGTTTTGACCGTCAGGTAGTAGTAGATAAACCAGACTTTAAAGGGCGTAGAGGAGTTTTAGAAATTTATGTTGAAGATAAGCCATTAGCTGATGATGTAGATTTAGATGTCTTAGCTAAACGAACACCTGGTTTTACTGGGGCAGATATGGAGAACTTAGCTAATGAAGCAGCTATCTTAGCTGCTAGAAGAGATAAAAGTGTTATTAGCATGTTAGAATTTGATGATGCTATTGACCGTGTCTTAGCTGGGCCAAAGAAGAAAAGCCGGATTATTAGTGATAAAGAGTTAGATATTGTTTCTTATCATGAAACTGGTCATGCTTTATTAGGTGAATTATTAGAGTATGCTGATCCAACGCATAAGGTTTCGATTATTCCACGTGGTAGAGCAGGCGGCTTTACCGTTAATCTACCAGAGGCTGATAAGAACTATGTTACTAAATCAGAACTGATTGATAAGGTTACATCTTTATTAGGCGGTCGAGTAGCAGAAGAGGTCTTTTTAGATGATATCAGTACTGGTGCACAAAATGATCTTGAACGAGCTACTGAGATTGTGCGCAATATGGTTACTGAGTATGGTATGAGTGAAGAAGTTGGTCCGATGACTTTAGGTCAGAAGAATGGTGATCAGGTCTTCTTAGGACGTGATTTGTCTAAGGATCGCAATTATAGTGAAGAAATAGCTTCGCTAATTGATCAAGAAGTAAAACGAATTACTGAGGAAGCTTATAAGAAAGCTACTCGAATCTTAAGTGAGAACCAAGATATGGTTGAAGAAATGGTTTCTCAATTACAAGAAAAAGAAACTTTAGTCTCTAAAGATATTAAACAGATTATTGCTAAGTATAAAGAGGATTATGAGTTTCAATCAGAGAAAGAAGAGATAGCTGAGCAGAAAGTGCAAGATGAAGAAGAAGGATTAGAGTTAGATAATGATGATTCTGCTGATGAGACAACAACTAAGATTAACATTAATCTAACAGAATAAAGTAAAAGAGAATGGTGATTTGCCATTCTCTTTGTTGGTTAAAGTAGTATTTTCACTCTAAGCAATAAATTTTTTATTTATAAAAGAAGGAATTTTCAAAATTATAATGTAATTATAATAATGTGAAGAGAATAAATAAGTTTATGTTAATTTTATGAAATAGATAAAAAGGAGGAGATAAGAGGTCTTTAAATCAGTTGTAGAGTTTAACTGAGTTTACAGGGGAGGAAGTAAGTAGTTATACTCTATTTTACTTAGTTTGAGATTGTTTTTGATAAAAAGAAAGATACTTTATTAAACTAACAGCATAACAATAATTTAAATTAAAAAGAAAGGTGAGTGATTTACAGTGGCAAAGTCAGATATTGAAATAGCTCAGGAGGCAGAATTAGAACATATTTCCGATGTTGCTAAGAAGTTAGATCTAAGCCAAGAGGATATTGAGATGTATGGTGATAATAAAGCTAAGGTTAAGTATGAAGCTTACAAAGAGAGATTAAGCAATGATGATAGTAAATTAGTTTTAACTACTGCAATTACTCCAACACCTGCCGGAGAAGGTAAAACTACTACTAGCGTTGGTTTAACTCAAGCTTTAAATCAGTTAGGACATAATACTACTGTTGCTCTTCGAGAACCATCTTTAGGCCCATGCATGGGTATCAAAGGTGGAGCAGCTGGTGGAGGATATTCTCAGGTTGTTCCAATGGAAGATATTAACCTACATTTCACTGGTGACTTACACGCAATTGGGATTGCTCATAACTTATTAGCTGCTGCGATTGATAATCATATTAAGCAGGGTAATGAAATTGGAATTGATCCTAAAGAGGTAGCTATTAAGCGTGTTGTAGATATGAATGATCGTGCACTAAGAAAGACAATTGTTGGCGTAGGCGGACCGAATGGTCAAACTAGAGAAGATGGATTTATGATTACTGTTGCTTCTGAGGTAATGGCTATTCTCTGCTTAGCTGAAGGTATTGAAGATCTTAAAGAGAGATTAGGTAAAATTGTAATTGGACAGACATTTGACGGTGAAGTTGTGCAAGCTAAAGATTTAAATGTTGAAGGTGCTATGGCAGCACTACTTAAAGATGCAATCAAGCCTAACTTAGTACAGACATTAGAGAATACACCTGCATTCATTCATGGTGGACCATTTGCTAATATCGCTCATGGTTGTAACAGCGTAGTTGCTACTAAGTTAGCAATGAAGACATCTGATATTACAATTACTGAAGCAGGATTTGGTGCTGACTTAGGAGCTGAGAAGTTCTTAGATATTAAGTGTCGATTTGCTGATATCAAGCCGGATGCAGTTGTAATTGTTGCTACTGCTAGAGCACTTAAGATGCACGGTGGTATGGAAGATGCTAGCGTAAAAGAATTAGAAGAAGAAAATGTTGAAGCTATTGAGAACGGATTCGAAAATCTAGCTAAGCATATTGAAAATATCACTGAAGTCTTTAATTTACCTGCTGTAGTAGCTATCAATAGATTCCCATCCGATACAGAAGCAGAGTTAGATAAGATTAGAGAATTATGCGAAGCTAAAGGAGTTAACGTTGCCTTATCCGAAATCTGGGCTAAAGGTGGAGAAGGCGGAACTGAATTAGCTGAAAGTGTACTTGAAGCTATGGAAGAAAGCAATGACGACTTTGACCAGCTATATCCATTAGATATGCCAATTGATGAGAAGATTGAAACAATTGCTAAGAAGGTTTATGGTGCTAATGGAGTTAACTTCACTTCTGATGCAAGAGAAGATATCGAGCAGTTAACTGAGCAAGGATTCGACGAGATGCCAATCTGCATGGCTAAGACGCAGTCTTCTATCTCTGATGATCCAAGCAAGAAAGGACGACCAACTGACTTCGAAATTACTGTTAGAAAGATTAATGTATCAGCAGGAGCTGGTTTCTTAGTAGCATTAACTGGTGATGTAATGACTATGCCTGGATTACCTAAGGTTCCATCTGCTGAAGAAATTGATGTTGATGAGAGCGGAAGTATTTCAGGATTATTCTAAATTAGTTTTACTTTAGTTTAATTACTACCCTGTAGTGAGTTTAACTCGCTACAGGGTTTTTGCTTTTAGAGTTAAAGAGTGGTATAATTAAATTAATCAATTGCATATTAAACTTTTACTACCGCTCAGATCCTAAGTGGGACGGAGACGGTGCAGTTAGAGTAATCAGTTAGGTTAACTAGACCTAACTATAGATACTTATGCTTACAAATCCTGCTTAGCCGAGTGGTTGAGCAGGATTTTTGTTATGTGATATAAATTTTAACTGAGGGTGATTAGTTAATGAGAGATAAAGTAACGACAGTGAGTCTACAACAGATGAAGCAGCAGGAAGAAAAGATTACAATGTTGACTGCTTATGATTATCCAACAGCTAAAGCGTTAGAGCAAGCAGAAATTGATATTATGTTAGTTGGTGACTCATTAGGGATGGTGGTTTTAGGTTACGAAGATACGCTGAAAGTAACTGTAGAAGATATGATTCATCATACTAAAGCGGTTAGTAGAGGAGCAGAGAAGAGTTTAGTAGTTACTGATATGCCTTTTATGTCCTATAAGACAGGAGAGGTTAGCCAGACAGTTAACCAGGCAGGGCGAATTATCAAAGAGAGTGGAGCGGAAGCTATCAAAGTAGAGGGTGGACGCGAGATTAGTGATGAAATTAAGGGTTTAATTAAAGCTGATATACCGGTCATGGGACACTTAGGTTTAACTCCTCAGGCAGTTAATCAATTAGGTGGTTTTAAGGTACAAGGTCGTGATAGCGATGCTGCTAAAGATTTAATAGCAGATGCTAAGGCGCTAACTCAGGCGGGAGTCTTTGCGATAGTTTTAGAATGTATTCCGACAGCTTTGGCAGGACAGATTACTGAGGAGATTAGTGTTCCAACAATCGGGATTGGTTCTGGTCGAAAGTGTGATGGGCAAGTATTAGTTACGCAGGATATGTTAGGTTTAATGGCTGACTTTACGCCGCAGTTTGTCAGAGAGTATGCTAATTTAGAGCAGCAGATCATCTCTGCTGTTAAGGAGTATAAAGAAGATGTAAGAAGAGGAGAATTCCCTTCTACAACAGAGAGTTTTGAGTAAGGTTAATTATTGAGGAGGTAGAGTAGATGGAAGTAGTTAAAAGTATTTCAGAAGTTAGAGAATTAATTACTAGAGAGCAAGAAGTAGGTAATGAGATTGGTTTAGTGCCGACGATGGGTTGCTTTCACGAAGGACATTTAGCTTTGATGGAAGCAGCTAAACAGAATAATGATACGGTAGTGGTAAGTATCTTTGTCAATCCTACTCAATTTGAGCCTGATGAGGATTATGAGGATTATCCCCGCGATTTGGATAGGGATTTAAAGATGGCAGAAGAAGTAGGAGTCGATATTGTTTTTGCTCCACCAGTTGATGAGATCTATCTGCCACAAGCGGTGACTAAAGTAGTAGTCGAAGAGCTAACTGATCAGTTATGTGGTGCTTGTCGTCCCAATCACTTTACTGGAGTGACTACTATTGTAGCTAAATTATTTAATATTATTGATCCAGATCGGGCTTACTTTGGTCAGAAGGATGCTCAGCAGGTAGTGGTTGTACGCAGAATGGTTAAGGATTTAAACTTTGATTTAGAGATAGAGACAATTCCAATTCAACGTGAAGAGGATGGTTTGGCAGTTAGCTCTCGCAATCAGTATTTGGACCAACAGGAGCGAGAAGCGGCAACGGTACTATTTGAGTCATTACAGTTGGGACGTAAGTTAATTAATGATGGTGAGCGTTCTGCAGAAGTGGTTAGAGATAGCATTATCAATCAGATTCAGTCTGAACCATTAGCTGAAATTGATTATGTGGAAGTAGTAGATCATAATACTTTAGAGCCTTGTACTAAGCTGGAAGGAGAGATTCTCATTGCCTTAGCGGTCTATGTAGGCCAGGCGCGCTTGATTGATAACTTGATGTTGGAGGTGACAGATTAGAATGATGCGGTTAATGCATAAATCTAAGATCCATCGGGCTACAGTTACAGAGGCTAATCTGGATTATGTGGGAAGTATTACTATTGATCGCAAGCTAATGGAAGTAGCTGATATTCTGCCTAACGAACAGGTGCAGGTAGTTAATAATAATAATGGAGCGCGATTTGAAACTTATGTAATAGCTGGTGAAGAGAATTCAGGAGTGATCTGTCTTAATGGTGCAGCAGCTAGACAGGCTGAACCGGGTGATGAGGTAATTATTATCTCTTATGGTTTAATGGAAGAAGAGAAGGCTTACGACTTAACTCCTCAGGTAGTCTTGGTTGATCAAAATAACCAGATTATTGAGCAGAAGGATAAAGATTGACGATTAGAGTAGGATTGGATATAATTTAATCGAATCTAAGCTAAAATATGGGAAGAAAGATGTGGTGAATTAGTGTGTCACAGACATCAAAGCGTAAACAACAGGTCTTAGAACTGTTATACCAACATCAAGCTGAATATATTTCCGGTGAAGAGTTAAGTCAACAGCTTGATGTATCACGGACAACTATCTGGAAGTATATCCAAGCCTTGCGTCAACAGGGTTATGTGATTGATTCATCTTCTAAATTAGGATATAGTTTGATTAAAGCGCCGGATATTCTCTCGCCAGAGGAGATTAAAAAGGACTTACAGACTAAGATATTAGGTAGTGAGATAATCTATCATGATCAGATTGATAATTCCACTAATGCTTTAGCTAAAGATAGAGCTAGAGCTGGTGGTCAAGAAGGTACGATCGTTATTGCTCGAGAGCAGCTACAGGGTAAGGGTAGATTAGGTAGAGCATACTGCTGTCCTCCGGGCGGCATCTGGTTTTCTGTAATCTTAAGACCTAACTTAAATCCTACTGCTGCTTCACAATTAAGCTTTGTGGCTGCGGTAGCTATTGCTCAAACAATAGATGAAATAACTACTTTAGAGCCGGGGATTAAATGGCCTAATGATATCTTAGTTAATAGTAAGAAGATAGCAGGAATCTTAACTGAGATGAGTGCTGAAATTGATCAGATTAATCATTTGATCTTAGGTTTAGGAATTAATTTAAATTTAGATTTGGAGCAGTTTAGTTCTGAGTTGGCAGCTAAAGCTACTTCGATACAGATAGAATTAGGACATCCAGTAGTCAAATTGGACTTCTTTCTTAAGTTGTTAACTTACTTAGAGCGAGAGTATATTAAGTTACAAGAAGAAGGTTTTGCTGCAGTACTAAAGACTTGGCGTAACTATAATATTACATTGAACCGTCAGATTACCGTGCAGCATAATGACCAGCAGTTAGAGGGGCAAGCAGTAGATATTGATGATCAAGGTCATTTATTACTTAAAACGCAGCAGGGTGAGATTAAGAAGTTAGTAGCTGGAGATGTTACTTTACAGTCTACCTATTAGCAGTAATGAAGAGACTAGAGTGGAATGCGAGGGAATGGAATGAGATTAAAGCTTAAACAGATATTATTAGTGGCTATCTTCCTGTTATTAACAGCAATTGGTGCTTTAATTACTCTACCATTAGCTATGGAGTGGATTAATCTGCAGGTCTTGTTTGCACTACTAGCCGGGAGTTTATTAGGTCCTTGGTTAGGAGCTTTAAGTCAGGTGTTATATTTAGTAATTGGAGTCTTAGGGTTACCTATTTATACGGGTGGAGAAGCAGGAATTGCCTATTTAATTGGGCCACATGGTGGGTTTTTATTAGCTCTTCCGATTGCAGCTTATATAGTCGGTCGACTGTTAACTAGGTATGAAAGTATAGATTTCATAATTACTTTATTGGTCATGAGCAGTGGATTGTTAGTGATCTATACCTTGGAGATAATGAGCTTAAGTGTTGCTCGAAACTTAGAGATTAAAGAAGTTATTGTATCGGTAATAGCACCTTATCTTATACCTGATATCATTAAAGTAATAATTGGTAGCTATTTTACAGTGCGATTAAAAGGTGCAGATTAATTATTGGCTGATGATAAAGGAGAGGCAGAGATGATTTTAGCAATTGATGTAGGGAATACTAATACTGTATTAGGAGTCTTTGAGAACAAAGATTTAATAGTAGATTGGAGAGTGGCTACCGAAAAGGATAAGACAGCAGATGAATACGGAATGTTGCTCTTTGATTTATTTAATTATAATCAATTAGAAGTTAATGAAGTTGAACGGATAATTATCTCGTGTGTAGTTCCAGCAGTAGTTACTGCATTAGAGGAAGTAGCTGTTAAGTACTTTGGAGTTGATCCTTTAATTGTTGGTCCAGGAATTAAGACTGGAGTTAATGTGCAGATGGAGAATCCCAAAGAAGTAGGAGCGGATAGAATTGTTAATGGTGTAGCTGCTTATAATCTATATGGTGGACCGGCAATTGTGGTTGATTTTGGTACGGCTACTACTGTGGAATTGATCTCTAAGTCAGGAGATTATTTAGGGGGCGCGATTGCTCCAGGAATTGATATCTCGATGGAAGCATTATTTGATTATGCTGATAAATTACCAAAAATAGAGTTAGAGAAACCAGAAAGTGTAGTAGGTAAGAATACTGTTGATAGTCTTAAATCAGGTATTATCTATGGTGCTATTGGGCAGATTGATGGAATAGTTAGATCAATTAAAGAGGAGATTAGTGAAGAACCAATAGTGATAGCAACTGGAGGTTTAGCAGAATTAATTAGTAATCAATCAGAAGAGATAGATCGTATTGATCCTCTCTTAACTTTACAGGGGTTATCATTAATTGCCGAATTAAATAAGTAAGTCGGAGGGAGAAGATAGATGCAGATTGGTCAAGTAAAATTAGATAATCCAGTGATTTTAGCACCAATGGCAGGTGTAACAGATCTGCCTTATCGTAAAATAGTTAAAGAGATGGGTTGTGGTTTAGTCTGTACTGAAATGGTAAGTGCTAAAGGATTAGTTTATGGTAGTCCCCGGACTGAAAAGATGTTAGAGATCAGTTCTCAGGAGCGGCCTGTTTCACTCCAAGTTTTTGGTACAGAACCGGAGATTATGGCTGCAGCTGTAGAGAAGATAGCAGAGTATCAGCCGGATATAATAGATTTGAATGTTGGCTGCCCTGCCCCTAAGATAGTTAAAAATGGAGCAGGATCAGCTTTGATGAAGACCCCTAAGTTAATTGGTGAGATTGTAGAATCGTTAGTTGCAGCTACTAAGATACCAATTACCGTTAAGATTAGAAAGGGCTGGGATAAAGAATTAATTAATGCCTGTCAAGTAGCTCAGATAGCAGAAGCAAGCGGAGCACAAGCTGTAGCAGTTCATGGTAGAACAAGAGAAGAGTTTTATAGCGGTGAAGCTGATTGGCAGATAATTAAAGCGGTTAAAGAGAGTGTAGAAGTACCTGTCATTGGTAATGGTGATATCTTTACTCCACAAGATGCAGCTCAAATGTTGTCAATTACAGGGTGTGATGGAGTAATGATTGGACGTGGTGCGCAGGGGAATCCATGGCTTTTTAAACGTACAGTTCATTATTTAAGGACAGGAGAGTTGTTACCAGAGCCTACTGCTGTAGAAAGGATTGACATGGCGATAAGACATTTAGAAGATTTAGTAGCCTACAAAGGTGAATATACTGGTGTGCGAGAGATGAGACGGCATGTTGTGAAGTATATTAAAGGTCTACATAGCTGTACTGAGGTTAAAGATTTGGTCAATCAAGCTAAGACAGTTGAGCGGATGAAGGAAATACTTAATGATTATAAAGAAGAATTTATAGATTAAGCGCAGTTAGTCTAATGCTACTTACGGCATTAGGCTTTTTTTATTTTTACATAATTATTCTTAAACTTCACATATTAAAGAGAGTCCTGCTTCTACAATTACCGATCTAAATTGTCATTAGAGGTGATAGTGATGAATAGAATAGTTAGTGTTAGTCTCGGTTCTGCTACGAGAGATCATACAGCGATGGTGAAGCTTAGAGGAGAAGAGTATCTTTTAGAGCGGCGGGGGACTGATGGTGACTTTAATGCTGCCCAACGATTATTAACTAAGTTAGATGGTCAAGTTGATGCTTTGGGGATTGGCGGGATTAATCTCTACATCTATGGTAGAGGATCTAAGTATAAAATTAGAGATGCTCACCGATTAGCTAGTACTGTTAAAGAGACGCCGTTAGTTGATGGTAATGGACTAAAAGAAACTTTAGAGCGTAAAGTATTGTGGGAGTTACAGGATAAATATAATTGGAATCTAGATCATAAGAAAGTTCTACTAACTAGTGCGGTGGATCGACTAGGAATGGCAGAAACTTTTGAAGAGTTAGGTTGTAAAATGCATTATGGTGATCTTCTTTTTGGATTGAATCTACCCTTAATGATTACAAGACTGACGACTGTAGATCGTATGTTGAAATTATTAGGTCCAGTTATTAGCCGTCTTCCTTTTAAATTACTATATCCTGTAGGTAAAAGTCAGGAGATTACAGGTAATAATAAGTATCTTAGTTACTATCAGTGGGCTGATATAATTGCCGGAGACTTTCATCTGATTAAGAAGTTTTTACCGCATAATTTAGATAGTAAGATAATTATTACTAATACCGTAACTAAATTTGATGTGAAATTGCTTAAACAACGCGGCGTAAGCTTATTAGTGACTACTACACCTCAATTAGCAGGACGTTCATTTGGAACTAATTTATTGGAAGCTTTATTGGTTTCTCTATTAGATACTCCTATTGATGAAGTTACAAGTGGAGATTACTATCGATTATTAAGCGAGTTAGATTTAAGTCCTCGTATTGAGAATCTAAATTGTCAAGCAGGATAGGAGTGATTAGATGTCTAAATTTGGATTTATAGTCCATCCGCTACAGCTAAAGGATATGGAGCGTAAGTATCCTTTTATTCGTTGGATTCCTGACTTCATAGTAGAGAAGATAGTTAAAGTATTACCGCCGCTGCAGGTAGCTAAGGTTACTGGATTGATGTCACCAACAGGCAGTCAAGCAGAGGGGTGGTTAGTGGGGTGTCCTTTAACATCTAAGCAGTTATTAACTATGGAACCGCAGCGAGCATTAACTCAGATTATTAAAGCAGCTAAGAAAGCTCAAGAGTTAGGAGCTGAGATAGTTGGTTTAGGAGCTTATACTTCAATTATCGGTGATAAGGGCATTACAGTAGCTAAAGAATTGGATATTCCTGTGACAACTGGCAATACATATACGATTGTTACTGCTATTGAGGCAGTTTATTATGCAGCTCGGGAGTGTGAAATCAACTTATCTTCTTCTAATTTGGTAGTAGTAGGAGCTACAGGTTCAATTGGTCGAGCTGTAGTTAAGATTTTAGCAGCAGAGTTTAGAGAAGTTATTTTAGTTGCTCGAGAAGAACTTAAATTACAGCAGTTAACTACTACTTTAAATGCAGTACATAAAAAAGTTAAGATAACTTATACATTAAATTTAAGTAGCGCGTTAAGCAGAGGAGATATAGTAATTACAGTCTCTAGTGCTTTAGAGAGCATTATTAATCCTACTGATCTTAAGAAGGGTAGTCTAGTCTGTGATATAGCTCGTCCTAGAGATGTAGCTCAAGCTGTTGATAAGTTAAGGGATGATGTGTTAGTCATTGAAGGAGGGCTAGTTAAGGTTCCGGGAAGGATGGAGCTTAACTTTGATTTAGGACTTGCTCCTCAAACTGTCTATGCTTGCATGGCTGAAACTATGATCTTAGCTTTAGAAGGTAAGTATGATAGCTTCACTTTAGGTTCAGAGATATCATTAACTAAGGTTAAATTAATTCAACATTTAGCAGTTAAGCATGGCTTTAATCTAGCAGACTTACGTCATGTAGCAGAAGTAGATAGTACTTCTACTTTAAGAAGTTAAGAGAGTAGTTAGTTTACTTGACAAAGGTTTGTAATTAATCTATAATACCTTATTAAATAATTAATTTAACTAAAGTAACCAAATATCTTGACACTATTTTATATTTTTGAAATAATTAAATGTAACTGTATAATCTTTATTAAATATTAGAAAGAGGGAGCGGAAGTTTATGACTGAGAAAGTAATTTTAACTAAGGAAGGGTTAGAAAATTTAGAGGAAGAATTGACATATTTGCGAGGTACTAAACGTAGAGAAGTAGCGCAACGAATTAAGGAAGCTTTAGAGTTTGGAGATATTAGCGAGAATTCGGAATATGATGATGCCAAGAATGAGCAGGCTTTTGTCGAAGGTAGAATTAAAGAGATTGAACAGATGTTAAACAATGCCGAGGTTATTAAAGAGGAAGATGTGAATACTACTGAAGTTAATGTGGGGACGACAGTTACTATTAAAGATTTAGATACTGATGAAGAGTTTGAGTACAAAATAGTGGGTACTACGGAGTCTGATCCATCAGATAATAAGATTTCTAATGCTTCACCAGTAGGTAAGGCATTACTCGGTCATAAAGTAGGAGAAGAAGTAGAGATAGAGGCACCAGCAGGTAAGATTGTTTATAAGATCTTAGCTATTAAGAAGTAATTATCAAGTACTATACTTAGTCAGCAAAATATTTTTTATTATATAAAGCAGCGTTGGAGGTTGTTATTGAAATGGAAGAAGAAAATTTAAATGATTTAATGTTAGAACGGAGAAATAAATTAGAAGAGCTACGCGAACAGGGAATTGAAGCTTATGGCGATAAGTATGAACGCAGCCATACAGTTGAAGAGATTCTTGCTGATTATGATCAATTAAGAGAAGATAGTATTATGGTTAAGACAGCTGGCCGATTAATGGCTTTTAGAGAACATGGTAAGGCTAGTTTTGTTGACTTAGAGGATATGTCAGGACGTCTACAACTATATGTTAAAGAGAATAATTTAGCTGAAGGTCAATATGATCTATTTATGTCATTAGACATTGGTGATCACGTTGGAGTTGAAGGACTATTATTTAAGTCTGGAGAAGGTGAGATTACCTTACAGGTAGAGGATTTCAAATTGCTATCTAAGTCATTGCGACCGCTGCCTGAGAAGTGGCACGGCTTAACAGATGTTGAAATGAGATATAGACAGCGTTATGTAGACTTAATTGTCAATTCTGATGTTAAAGAGACTTTTGTATTAAGAAGTAAGATTATTCATCAGATGAGAGAATACTTAGAAGCAAAAGGATTTTTAGAAGTAGAGACACCTTTAATGCATCCGATAGCTGGGGGAGCTGAAGCTAGACCATTTGTAACTCACCATAATGCTTTAGATATAGATCTCTATCTTAGAATTGCTCCCGAACTTTATTTAAAGCGCTTAATTGTAGGCGGTTTTGAGAAAGTATTTGAGATCGGTAAGAATTTACGTAATGAGGGGATCTCTACTAAACATAATCCGGAATTTACTTCAATGGAACTATATCAAGCTTATGCTGATTATGAAGATATGATGGAGATTACAGAAGACTTAATTGTAACTATTGCTCAAGAAGTATTAGGGGAATTAGAGATTGAGTATGATGATTATGAGATAGATCTAACTCCAAAGTGGACAAGGATGACGATGTTAGAATCGATTAAGAAGTATGCTGATGTAGACCTTAGTGGGGTAGATGATATAGCTGAGGCTAAACAATTAGCTGATCAACATAATGTGGAGTATGAAGCTGATTATACAGTAGGTAAGATTATTAATGAGTTCTTTGAAGAGTTTGTAGAAGACCAATTAATCCAGCCTACTTTTATTACTGAATATCCAACTGCAGTATCGCCATTAGCTAAGCGTAAAGCAGAGGATAGTAACTTTACCGAACGATTTGAACTCTTTGTAGCTGGGAATGAATTAGCTAATGCTTTTTCTGAGTTAAATGATCCACTCGATCAAAAAGAGAGATTTGAAAAGCAGTCACAGCAGCGTGAAGCTGGAGATGATGAAGCACATATGATGGATCATGACTTTATAAGAGCTTTAGAGTATGGTATGCCTCCAACGGGAGGATTAGGAATTGGTATTGATAGATTAATTATGTTATTGACTAATTCTACTTCTATTCGCGATGTAATTTTATTCCCACATATGAAGCCAGAAAAATAGAGTGAATATAATATTTAGGCTGCCAGATAGGAGCCTAAATATTTTTTTATTTTGGTTGGTTTTTAGCAGAATGGAGGTTATGGATTAATGGCTAGTGAAGAAGCAAAAGAGAATCTATTAAATCGGCTGCGAACACTTAAGGGGCATATTGGCGGGATTGAACGGATGATTGAGGAGGATAAGGACTGTATAGATGTGTTAGTTCAGATAGCTGCTATAAAATCTTCCATTGATAAAGTTGGTGAAGCTATAATTGAAGATTATGCTCATGAATGTATTATTTCTTCGATTAATAAGCAAGAGGATGTGGAGAGTACTGTACAAGAGACGATAAAGACAATTCTGAAATTTTCTAAGTAATTATAATGGTTTTAATAATAAATTTAATAGAGCAGATAAGTGTAGGTGATAGAAATGTTAGAGTTAAGTGAAGAGAGAGTAATGCCTAAGAAGATGAATGCTAATAATGGACTTTTAATTGAACATCAAGCAAGATATAAGTTTGCTAGCCAGTACTGTCAAGGTAGAGCATTAGATATAGCTTGTGGTGTGGGATATGGTTCAGAAATGATTTTAGCATTAGGTGAGGGGATTACAGAGATTATAGGAGTTGATAATCAGCCAGAAGTAATAGAGTATGCACGAAATAATTATGCCCATCCTCCTATTAATTTTAAAGTAGGTGATGCTAATGATACTGACTTAGTAGAACGATTAGGTAAATTTGATACTATAGTCAGTTTAGAAACAGTAGAGCATATTGCAGATGATTTTAAGTTTATAGCTAATTTAAGAAGTCTATTACGTTCTAATGGAAAGTTAATCATTTCTACGCCGTTTGGTAGAGGACGTAATCAAGAATGTTCTAATCCTTATCATTATCGGCAGTATCGTAAAGAAGAGTTTGAAGAATTGCTTGCTCCTTTTAATAAAGTTAAACTTTATTGCCAGCTAAATGATGAGATTGAAGAACCAAAACCTGATAAGAAGTACTATTTAATGGTAGCTGTTTGTCAGAAGTAAGTGGGTACTAGACTCTATTTATAAAAATTATGATTTTTCCTTGACAGATGTAGAATCAGATGTTAATATAATAAGCGTCGCTTAATAGAGATATCGATTTTCTGCCTACAACTTTATACTCTATAATTACTGAGTTGAGTTGGCAGTTGGTTAATCGATGGAGCGACTAAAATTAATT
>JBNJEL010000028.1:0-21803 GCA_051745835.1 Bacillota bacterium | reverse complement strand
TCCTTCAATACTTAAAAGTAGAGTAGAGATAATTCGTAATAAAATGGGGTTACTAAGTGTTAACTGATCTAATTTAATTAATTCATCTTGAAAAGTAGTCAAGATCTTCTCTACTGCTTTAAAATCATCAGTTAAGTTAGCAACTAACTTTAATTCCTTAATTAACTCCTTAAATTTTAGATCACGCAGTCTTAGATTAGATTGCTGTTGACTATCGGGAGAACCTACAGCTTCTATTTTCGATTTTAACCGCAGTAAAGAACCAGAGAATAATTTGGCAACTTCTAAGTAAGGTATATGTAATCTATAAGTTATAATCCCTGGCCAAATCTCTACTGCTATTATAAAATTATCAGCTTGATTCTCTGCTTGATGACGATAACTAGTCCTAACTCGCACCGGAATCAAACAGAACAGAATTAAGATTAAACCAATACTAACTATAATTAAGAACAGAGTCATAGCTTCACCTTCTATTCTAAAATTAAAAGTACCAACTACTACTATTCTTTCATGAAAACAGATTAATATACACTTAAAATCATCTTAATCTCTAATTAATTAAAAAAGTTCTTGACAAAAAGAAAATTAAATATTATAATTTAATCAAGTTAACTGAAAATGATTTTCATTATCTTTGATATCGTTTATCATTGATCATCTAAACTTCAAAGGAGGAAAATTATTATGCAAACTGCTATTGTAGTGTACGGAACGACAACTGGTAATACTGAAGAACTGGCTACAGATATAACTGAGGAGTTAGAGAATAGTTATGAAGTAACAACTAAGGATGTAGCTAATACCGAAGTGGAAGAATTAAATAAGTATGATCTAATTATTTTAGGCTCCTCTACTTGGGATGCAGGAGAATTACAGGAAGATTTTGTTCCTTTCTATGAAGAATTAGCTGATGCAAATCTAAATGGTAAACAAGGAGCTGTCTTTGGACCAGGAGATACTGCCTATCCTGATTTTTGCGCTGCAGTCGATATGTTAGAAGAGAGATTAAGTGACTTAGGAGTTGAATTATTAGCCGAGGGCTTTAAGTGGGATGGCGATTTAAATTCTGAAGCCACAGCTGAAATTAAGGAGTGGGCACAAAACTTATAATAATTTAGAGTAAGTTAGGAAAGGGGTAAGATGATGAGATTACAAGATGGAAGTAATCTTAAGACTGACAATTTAGCCTTCTTTAATGACTGCTGCCGCTGCTTACTAAAGAATATCGGCGCTACTATTATGGGGGTTAAACCAATAGAATTAAGAATTATACAATTAAAAAAGTTTAAAGGACAATCAGTTTGGAACAAATGCAAAGAAATCATTCTTGCTTATGATGAGATTAATATTTTAGAACTAGAACGCAATCAAGATAGAAAGAAAGTACTCTTCTATCATACTTCTGCTCTGGATAATCAATTAACTAAGCCATATATTCGTAAGTTCTTAATTGAGTTGGGATATCCAGAACACTATAATTTAAATAGCTACCTACAACATCTCAAAACAAGATTTCAAAGTAATCATTTTCCCCATGAAATTGGTGTCTTCTTTGGCTATCCACTCAAAGATGTTTTAGGTTTTATGGGCTATTTAGATTTGGAAGTTACTGATTGTCAAGAGTGGAAGTTCTACGGTAATAAAGAGGTATCATTAAAACGAAAAGAAGAGTTTGATTGGGCGCGTGAGACTTTTAATCATAAATTAAATGAAATTAATAATGTTCAAGAGTTCTATAAAGCAATTAATTAAGTTAATTTACTTAGAAACTATACTGTTAACTGTTAAATCTAGCATGTCATCTTGTAATAAGAAGATGACATGCTAGATTTATATATTTATCTGCACTAATATCTTCTCAGTAATTAATCCCAATTAATCATAGGATAATATTGACAAATCAGTCAAATTAAATTATTATAATAAACAACAAATTAAAGGGAGGGATATTTATGGCTTATACAATAACTAATGAATGTATTACCTGCGGTACTTGTGAACCAGAATGCCCAGTTGAAGCAATTTCCTCCGGCGACGATAAATATCAAATCGATGCTGATGAATGTATCGATTGTGGAACATGTGCTGATGTCTGTCCTGTAGATGCTATTAATAGCTAAAGAATAATAAGTGAAACATGAAAAAGGCTCTAGCAGTTAACTGCTAGAGCCTTTTTCATCTATTAAACTTGATGATCTATTTAAATTCAGCTACTAAGTACTCTAAATCTTGGGGATTAACCTTCTCTCCTACTAAAGAATGGTCTTTAAGATGAGGGAACTTATCTCTAAAAGCATCTCTAGTATCACGATAGATAACTCCAGTTGGAATCTCAGCTCCCCACTCTCGTGATTTCTCCACAGCAGCTTGATAATCTGTAGGATCATACTCATCATCTAACTGATAGATCCGCTCTTGATACCATTGGTAAGTATTTAACTTATTAAAGGAGACACACGGCTGCAAGATATCTACTAACGCATAACCGCGATGAGTCAATGCCTCTTTAATCAACTCAGTCAACTGCTCTTGATTACCCACAAAGCCTCGTGCTACAAAACTTGCTTCCATAGCCACTGCAAACTTAATCGGATTAAACGGTTTAGCTGTAATACCATTAGGCTGAACAGTAGTAGTCATCTCCTCACCAGTCGTCGGTGAAGCCTGTCCCTTAGTCAAACCATAGATCTGATTATTATGCACTAGATGAGCTAGATCGGGATTACGCCTGATATTATGCAGAATGTGATTACCTCCCTCGCCATAAGTATCACCATCACCAGATTCTACAACTACCTTCATCTCAGGATTAGATAGCCTCATACCAATTGCTGGAGGTAGAGCCCGACCATGTAAACCATTAAAACCATTAACCTTTAGATAATGAACCATCTTCGCTGCCTGTCCAATCCCTGTAAACATCGCTACTTCCGAAGGACTTAACTCCAAATCACTTAACGCCTCAGCTAATGCTGTACGCAACGGAAAGTTTCCACAGCCGGGACACCAAGCAGTCTCCTGTTGAGGATTAAAATCTTTAGCTTCTACCATTATCTGCTCACCTCTTCCTTAATTGATTGATATAACTTACGACCAGTAAACGGACGACCATCATACTGTAAGATCTCTGCCTTAATCTCTAACTCTGTCTCCGATCTAATTAACCGCGCCAACTGTCCAGTAGCATTATTCTCCACTACAATCACTACTGCATCTTTAGCTCGCTTCTGAAGCTCTGTCGTTGGTAGGGGCCAGACATCACTAAATGATAATAATCCAACTGCTACATCATCAACAGCTAATAATTCTTTAGCTTCTTGAAGTGGCCCATAGGTAGAGCCCCAGCTAACTAATAAATAATCTATCTCTTCTGCACCTTCATACTCTGGCTCTTGTAAATCCTCTTCAATTAACGTAGCCAACTTATCTGCTCTCTTATCTACCATCTTAGTTCTTGTCGTACTATCCTCTATAATATGACCGGACTGATCATGTTCATCACTATCAATCACCACTACTTGATCCTCAAACTGACCTGGATAAGCTAAAGGTGAAATACCATTACTACTAAATTGATAGCGTTGGTAATCGCTAACCTCTTCATCATCAGCTAGATAATGATCTTCAATCTCTAAAGATTCTAGATCAAACTCACTAATATTCTGCTTAGAATCAGCTAAGAATTGATCACTAAGAATAATTACTGGTATCTGATACTTTTCAGCTAAATTGAAGGCTCTAACTGTCTGATAAAAAGCATCTTCATTATCCCTAGGGGCTAAGACTAACAGTGGAAAGTCACCTTGCGAAGCATTAATTACAAATGAAAGGTCTCCTTGCTCTGTCCTCGTCGGTAAACCAGTAGCTGGACCTGGACGCTGCACTTCAGCAATTACGAGTGGAATCTCAGCAATACCGGCTAAGCCTAATCCTTCATTCATTAAAGAAAAGCCACCACCAGAAGTAGCTGTCATCGCTCGTACTCCACTATACGAAGCACCTAACGCCATATTGATAGCTGCTATCTCATCCTCAGCCTGTTCGACAGCTATCTCTAATTCATTCTGACGCTTAGCTATATAGTTCATAATTCCGGTTGCCGGAGTCATTGGATAAGCAGAATAAAACTTAACTCCTCCCATTACTGCGCCCATACCTACTGCCTGATTACCATCGATTAGAATCTCCTCATCAGTCTGTGTCACAGCGGGCAGTTCTAACTGAACGCTAACAGCTTGATAACCCTTCTCTAAAGCCTTTTGATTCAACTCTCTTATCTGCTGCTTAGTAAAGTGTTCTGCTAACACCTCTCTCGCTAACTCTAAATCTAAGCCTATCAACTTCAATAAACCACCAACAAAGACGGTATTAGCTACCTTAGTATTTCCTAATTGATCAGCTATCTCTGCTGCTGGTAAATTAATTGCTCTACTATCTGCTAACTCACCATCGTAGATAATTAAGCCATTATCTGTTACATTCTTGCTGTGACGCTCTACACTCTCTTGATTGAGTGCTACTAAGATATCTTCATCTGTAGTAGGACCCGTAATCTCTTCATCACCAATTCTAATACTCATGAAGTTATGTCCACCGCGTACGCGAGACATATAATCCTTACTCGCATAAAGATTAAAACCCTGTCTAAAGAAAGTTTTAGTTAGAATATAGTTAAGAGTATTCAAACCCTGTCCCGCCTCACCTGCAATTACCAAGTTTAACTTCATCTTATCCCCCCAATATTTAATTACTTATTATATCAGTTTCTATATTTAGTTGATTTTACCTGGTTAAAAGTAATAATTATTAGTATTATTCCTCGAATAGTTAGTTAATATTGACATATCAACTAACTTCAACTATGATATAATTGTAAAGTTAGGATTCTAAATTTTAGCAAATAAGGAGGTTAAATTTAAATGTCCTATGTATTTATGGACCAATGTACTGGCTGTGAAGAATGTATAACTGCTTGTCCTACAGAAGCAATCAAAGTTAAAGAAGAACAAGATTATGAAATTGATGATGCAAAGTGTACTAAGTGTGGAGCTTGTCAAGATGCATGCCCTGAAGATGCCATTCAACTTGATGAAGAATAAAGAATGAATAAATAAATATCATCTCCTATCAAATAAATAAAAGCTACAGTAAATTAATTTACTGTAGCTTCTTTATCTTCTAATAGCTCTTCTTCACTTAAATTAGAGAAGTTTTTAGGTTGCGGCAGATCATCTAAATCATCTAATCCAAAATACTCTAAAAATTCTTCACTGGTACCGTAAATAATTGGATTACCGATGGTTTCTTTAGTACCTAATTCCTCTACTAATCCCCGCTGCTGCAAGGTCTTAAGTGATTTACTGACATTCACCCCGCGCACCTCTTCAATCTCTGTTCTTGTAACCGGCTGTTTATAAGCGACAATTGTCAGCGTCTCTAATGAAGCTTGAGTTAAAGAGTTAGAAACCTCCGGTTGATGCAGCTTCTCTATCTGTTCTTGATAATCAGGCTTAGTCTGTAATTGATAGCCCTGATTAACCTGTAATAACTCAAGCCCTCTATCTGGACTTTGATACTCATCAATTAAATCAGCAATTATATCTTTTAGCTGAGACTTACTTAGATCGGTAACTGATTGAAGTTCCTTAATCTGTAACGGCTTAGTTGCGGTAAAGAGTAATGCTTCAATTAATCCTTGCTTATCTTCTGACATCCTACTCACTCCTTTAGTCCAGAGCATATACCTTAATCTGACCAAAGATATCAGTTTGTCTAATCTCTACTTTGCCTAACTTCATTAATTCTAATAAAGCCATAAAGGTAACTACTATCTCAATTCTTAATGAATCACCTGCAAATAATCGGGCAAAGTCTAATTCCTTCTTATACTCCAGAGTCTGATTTAATTCTGCCATCCTATCTTGGATACTAAACTCTTCCTGATTGATATGACTTAACTTCTGCTCATCTTCTGACTTTTCCTCAGCTTCTTTATCTTTAGCTGCTAAAAGTTCCTCAAAAGTAGCCACAAATTCCTGTAGTGAAATATTATCTAAAGGATTAACCTCTGGTGGTTCAGTATCAATCTCGCTTAATACTGCCTCTAACTCTCTCGTATACCGCTTAGTCTGCTCTTCTTCTTTACTGCGCAGCTGATCTGCTAAATCCTTATACTTCTTATACTCTAATAACCGCTCAATTAATTGTTGTCTAGGATCTCCTTCTTCATCACCACTATCATCATCTTGATTAGGTAGTAAAGTCTTAACTTTAATCTCGATTAAGTTAGCTGCCATAATCAAAAATTCACTGGCAATCTCTAGGTCTAACTCCTGCATTGCCTCAATATAATCTAAATACTGAGTAGTAATTTCAGCAATCGAGATATCATAAATCTCTACTTCCTCTTGCTTAATTAAGTGTAATAAAAGAGGAATCGGTCCTTCAAAGGCATCAATCTTAACTTCGTAACTCATCATTTCACTCCCATAAGGTCAAACTACAGATTCATCAAACTCATCGCTTCTCTAACTTCAGCAATCGTATCCTGCGCCTGCTTACGCGCTTGCTTAGCACCTGCAGCTAAAATTTCATCTACTTGTTGAGGATTAGCTTCTAATTGAGCACGATTTTGATGTACCTCAGCTAAATAATCAGTCAATACTTCGGCTAATCTAATCTTACAATCTCGACAGCCTAACTCAGCTTGGCGACAATCATCAGCAATTGCTTCTGTCTCCTCTTGATTAAAGATCTTGTGGTAATCAAAAACAGAACAGACTTCCGGACGTCCTGGATCAGACAATCTAATTCGCTCTGAATCAGTGACCATCTGGTTAACTTTATCTTCAATCTCTTCTTGCCCATCAGCTAAATAGATCGCATTACCATAACTCTTACTCATCTTGCGTCCGTCTAAACCTAATAATTTAGGTACCTCACTTAACTTAGGCTCCGGCTCAGGAAATGTCTCACCATAGAGATGATTAAAGCGTCTAGCTAACTCCCGCGTAATCTCTACATGTGGTAGTTGATCTTCGCCCACCGGAACAGTATCTGCCTTATGAATTAAGATATCTGCTGCCTGCAAGACCGGATACTCCAATAGTCCAAACGGAATCGAGTCATTAACTCCTAACTCCTCTACCTGCTCTTTATAAGTTGGATTCCGCTCTAACCTCGCTACTGAAGTAATCATTGAGAGTAATAAATTCAATTCTGCTATTTCTGGTACATGCGATTGCACAAAGATAATACTCTCTTCGGGATCAATTCCTGCACTAATCCAATCTATTACCATCTCTCTAATATGCTTTTCTAAATCTTCAGTCTGATCATATTGAGTAGTTAGAGCATGCCAGTCCGCTACCTCAAATACACAATCATAATCTTGTTGTAGCTCTGTCCAATTATCTAATACTCCAATCAGATGTCCTAAATGTAATCTGCCAGTAGGACGCATCCCGCTTAAAATAACACCTTTCTTTGCCATCACAATTCCTCCTTGAGTATATATTGCATAAATTAATTATGCTCTAACTGCAAACTATAAACCTATAATCTATAATAATAAACTATAGAAATAGCGCCAAACAGGACCAATGATATTACCTAATAAACCTGTAAAGACTAAGAACATCAATAAAAACGGACCATAAGCTTCAAGCTCATAAATAAATTGATCGTACTTCGCCGGTAGTAATCCTTTCAATATCTTCGAGCCATCTAATGGCGGCATCGGAATTAAGTTAAAGATAGCTAATCCTAAATTAATCCCTACTCCTAACTTCAAGAAGACTAACGCTACTCGCGGTAATCCCAAAGAAAAGAACCTTAATAGTAGGGCAAACAGTACAGCCAATAAGATATTAGAAGCTGGTCCTGCCATTCCTACATACATCATCCCCCGGCGCGGATTAGAAAAATAACGTGGATTAACCTCTACCGGCTTCGCCCAACCAAAGCGTTGTGTAATTAAAAGTACTAAAGTTCCTAAAAAATCCAAGTGAGCTAAAGGATTTAAGGTCAATCGCCCTTTCAGCCCTGGAGTAGGATCGCCTAATAAATCAGCTACCTTACCATGTGAATATTCGTGAAAAGATAGCGAAAAGAGCAATACCGGTATTAATAAAATAAGTTGTGCAATTCCCATCTATATCTGACTCTCCTCTTCTAAGCTAGTTAAGTACTTGCGTAAATAATCTAATTCTTGCTGATAACCTTCCAACTGTCCATTCAACTTTTTCTTCTTAACCTCTTCTAAAGCATCTTTAAAGTAAGGACCCGGCTGATAACCTAACTCAATTATATCTTTACCTGTCACTTCTAACTCTATCCTATCCAATTCCAATAAAAAAGTAGTTATCCGCTCTTGAACCACTTCATCTTCAGCAATTAAGACTAAGTAAAGTAATTCTTCCTCTTCTAACGACTTAAGCTGGTAGTAGATTTCGTGACGTGCTAACTCTCTTTGAGTCAAAGACTCTAACTTCTCTGTAGCTTCTTCGACTACAAACTTAACTCGCTTAACTACTTTAGCATTTAAATTCAGATAATCAGCTAACTCATCAACCTGCTTAGAACTTAAGTTAGCAGCTAAAAGCATCAACCGTAACTGCCAACGATCAACTTCTAAATCTGAATCTAAATTAGTAAACCACTCAATTAACTGCGATAGCTCTAAAGCTAATTGGTGCTGTTGATCAGTCCAAGTTAGGTCAGCACAGAAGTACTCCAATAATCCAAACTCTTTTAAACTCTCTAGCATCTGCGGCGCTCGCTCTTCAGCCAAAATAAGCTCTAACTCATTACTTAATCGTCCACAAGATAGTCCTGCCACTACATCCTGCTCAATAGCATACTTAATTAAATCCTTAGTTAACCGCTCAATAGTAAAATCATAACGGTTAGCAAATCTAATCGCTCGAAAGATACGAGTGGGATCATCAATAAAACTGAAGTTATGGAGAGTACGAATTAAACCTTCTTCTAAATCTTCTTTACCGCCAAAGTAATCGATTAACCGTCCAAAGTGTTCTTGATTTAGCTGAATTGCTAAAGCATTAATCGTAAAATCCCGCCGAAAGAGGTCTTCTTTTAAAGAACTATTCTCTACTTCAGGTAATGCCCCCGGCTGTTCATAAAACTCCACCCGACAGCTAGCTATATCTATCTTTAAGCTATCATCAACCTCTACTTCAGCTGTCCCAAAGTCCTGATGAACCTCCTTAACTTCTCCACTTAACTCTTTAGCTAATTGTGAAGCAAACTTAATTCCATCACCCTCAATAACCAGATCTAAATCAAGGTTCTTAATACCTAAGATTAGATCTCTTACTAAACCGCCTACAATATAAAGCTTAGCATCCAATTGATCTGCTATCTTGCCGGCTGCAACTAATAGTTGATATTCTGGCTCATCTAATCTCTGTAATAAACTCTGTTCATTAAAGGTCTGTCGCTTAACTTTAACAATACTGCGTCCATATCTATTCTGCTGTCCCATAATATAATCTGCTTTACCATAGATTACCCGTAAGACATCACTCCGAGTTACGATTCCTCTTAATTCGCCTTCATCATCTAACACAGGCAGACGACCGATATCATGCTCGACCATCTGTTGTTGAATATTCTTAAATGTAGTCTCTTGATTAATCGTTACTACATTACGCGACATATATCCTTTCACCGGCGCATGCATCAGATCATGCTGTTTAACCTTATCAACATCACGCCGTGAAATAACACCACTTAAATGATTATCCTCATCAACAACTACTAATCCCGAGTGACCATAACGCAGCATCAGCTCCTCAGCTTGTTCCATACTCTTATCAGGATTGATTGTCCGCACCGGAGTAGACATAATATCTTCTGCCAAGACTACTGGTTCCATCTTATCCTCTACTGCTGTTACTAATTCACTCTCTAAATCAGTTAAGGAAAGTTCAGAATCATTAATCATTGCAGAAGCTGCTTTACTATGTCCACCTCCACCATACTCCTTAATTATCTCTGCTACATCGACGGTATCAACATTACTGCGTGCTACAATTAAGACCTTATGATCTAGACGTACTATAGTAAATAAGACATCGCTATAATTTAAGTCATCTAATTTATGAGTTAAGTAAGCTACTTCACCTACATACTGATCTAAAGTAGCCTGATAGACATTAACCGTTAAACCGGCTAAGTTATGTACCTCTAACGAATTAAGTAGCTGAGTGAATAATTGTTGTTGCTTAGCACTTAATGGACGTTCTATAAACTCTCTAACTACCGATAGATTAGCTCCCTGGTCAAGTAAGAAGGAAGCTGCCTGAGCATCTAGTGAAGTCGTAGAGGAAAAAGTAAGACAGCCAGTATCTTCATAGATTCCTAGCATAAAGAGAGTTGCTTCAAAAGGAGTAATCTCAAGGTTCTGTTCTTGTAATTCTCGACAGAGTAAAGCAGTGGTGGAACCTACTGGTTCAATCGTCTGTTGGTCGCCGACTAACTCATCATCTAACTCCGGATGATGATCGTAAATAACTAATTCAACATCAGACTCACTCGCTAACTGACTTAAATCACCTAACCGATTACTAATTCTAGTATCGACTACAATTAATCGCTCAATTAAGTCCTGGTTAATCTCACACTGTACATCTCGAACCCGCTTAATCAAAATACGATCTTTATATAAGGACATAAAGTCTTTAACATTCGGACTTAATTTACCTGCAAAAATCTTAGTAGCATCCGGATATAATTTATTAGCTGCTACCATTGCAGCTAATCCATCAAAGTCTGTACCTACATGACTAGTTATCAACTCCACGCTACCACTCCCTAACTCTTCTCTAAGCAAACATTGATTTTAATTATACCACAGATAGATTTAATTAAAAAGGTAAAAGAGAAAAAACTAAGCCCCATACTAAATAGTATAAGGCTTAGTTTAAATAGCAAATAGTTATCTATTTATCAATCATTAATCGTTACTGAGAGTCATTAAGACGCTTAGGCACTTCCTCTTTAGCTACTAAGTCTTGATAAGTTTCACTACGAATAACTTCTTCAACTTGACCATCATTAACTAAGACTACTCCCGGCTTAGGTAGTCCATTATAATTACTAGCCATCGCATAGCCGTAAGCTCCAGTACAAGTAGTTAAGAGAATATCGCCTGGCTCTAACTTAGGTAACTTAATATCCCAGATTAACATATCGCCTGATTCACAGCACTTACCGGTAATCGATACAACCTCTTCTGGCTCTTCGTCCGCCTTATTAGCTACAATTGCATCATACTCTGCTTCATAAAGAGCAGGACGAATATTATCCGGCATTCCACCATCAACAGCTACGTACTTACGAATATCCGGAATCTCCTTAATCGAACCAACAGTATAGATTGTTGAACCAGCGGGACCAATAATTGAACGCCCCGGTTCATTAATTACCTTCGGTAGAGGAATATCTAGCTCTTCACACTTATCCTCAATCGCTTCAGCAACGACCTTAGCATACTGATTAATATCTACATCTTGGTCCTCTTCAGTATACTGAATACCAATTCCACCGCCTAAGTTAAGCTCTTCTAGAACTAAGTCAGCTTCTTCTTTAATTTCTTCAACAAAGTCCAACATTACATCTACTGCAATCCCAAATGACTCTAGATTAAAGATCTGCGAACCAATATGGCAGTGAATTCCTTTAACTGCTACATTATCTAGCTCAGTAGCCTTCTTAATTGTTGCTAATGCCTTGCCATTTTGAATCCCAACACCAAATTTAGAATCTGTCTGTCCCGTCTGAATATAGCTATGTGTATGAGCTTCTACGCCCGGTTTCACTCGTAATAAGATATCCGCTACTTGATTGTACTCTTCAGCCAACTGATTTAGTAATTCCAATTCGTAATTATTGTCAACTACAATTCTGCCGACTCCTTCATCTAATGCCAATTCTAATTCATCCGGCGTCTTATTGTTGCCGTGGAAATAAATCTTCTCTACCGGAAAATCAGCTTCTAAAGCAGTATAGAGTTCACCACCAGATACTACGTCAACCCCTAATCCTTCTGATTCTACTATCTTACAGATTGTCTTGGACATAAAAGCTTTACTAGCATATAATGTTTCAGATTTAGGATACCACTTTTCAAATGCCTGTCGATAAGCACGACAGTTATCTCTAATCTCCTGTTCATCAAGAATATATAACGGAGTTCCAAACTCTTTAGCTATCTTAGTTACATCACAATCGCCAATCTCCAAATTTCCTGTTTCATTAATCTCCATCGTACCATGTAATACCATATCTTGACTACTCCTTTCTCCCTGCTTGTGAGATATAGTTAGAATTATTAATATTAATTTATTCTTGATTGTCCATAGTCGAAATTAGGATAACATAATTAATTTGGAGTGTCAATCATTAATACTAAATTACTCTACTATAATTTTGTTGAATTCAAAACTAGTTTATAATTTAATGTAATTTAGGCAGTTTAGGTTCAAATGTATCAATAATCTCCTCTTCTAAATTCTCCAACCGCGACTTAGCTAATTGATGAAACTTAAGTTGGGAATTAATCTTCTCTTCACCATCACTACTCACTCGTTGATAACTACCATCAGGCTGTAGCTTACGAGCTTTAACATTATCCTCTAAAGTAAGCTGTAATAGATTAACCACTCTCTTCTTTAACTGTTCATTCTCCACCGGAAATAATGCCTCAACCCGCCGGTCTAAATTACGCGGACGCCAATCAGCACTAGAGAGGTAACAATGAGGCTGTCCACCATTAGCAAAGTAATAGATTCTACTATGTTCTAATAACTGCCCGACAATGCTAATCACTCTAATATTATCGCTAACTCCTTCAATTCCCGGTCGCAGACAGCACATTCCCCGCACGATTAAGTCAATCTCTACCCCTTGAGTAGACGCCTGATAGAGCCGTTTGATAATTCCTTTATCTACTAAGGCATTCATCTTAGCAATAATCCGTCCCTCTTTGCCAGCTTTCACCTGCTCAATCTCATTGTTAATAAGCTCATAGAAACTCTCCCGCATATCTAACGGTGAAACAGCTAGTTTCTTCCACTGAGGAGGTTTAGAGTAGCCAGTTAAGATATTAAAAAGAGAAGAGACATCAGAAGTAATCGTCTCCTTACTACTGAACATACTCACATCAGTATAGGTCTTAGCGGTCTTATCATTATAATTACCAGTGCTAAGATGAGTATATCTTTTGATTCCATCGGACTCCTGACGAACAACTAAGATTAATTTAGAGTGTACCTTAAGTCCTACCAAACCATAGACTACATGACAGCCGGCATCCTCTAACTTTTTAGCCCACTCAATATTATTCTGCTCATCAAATCGTGCTTTTAGTTCTACTAACACTGTCACCTGTTTACCATTCTCTGCCGCTTGGGCTAAAGCATCAATAATTGACGAATCTCCACTAACTCGATAGAGAGCCTGTTTAATTGCTAATACATTAGGATCAGCAGCGGCTTTCTGCACAAATTCAACTATCGGATCAAAGCTCTCGTAGGGTACATGAAGTAATCTATCTCGTTCTCTAATCGCACCAAAAATATCATCTCGATCATAAAAATCGATTGCTGGCTGAGGCTGTAGAGATGCAAAGCGAAGATGATCATAACCTTTCAAATCGCGAAAATCAAAGAAGGGGGTTAGATCAATGGGACCATCTATCTCATAGACATCCGTACTACTTAAATCTAAAGCATCAATTAAGAACTCCTTAGTATTATGATCCATATTCTCTTCAACTTCTAACCGCACTGGAAACCCTTTCTCCCGTCGTTTAACATAGCGCTCCATCTCTACTAGTAAGTCACGCGCATCCTCATCAAAATCAACATCAGCATTTCTTGTAATCCGAAAGTTATTAACTGCTTTAATTTCATAACCGCTAAAGACCTGATCGAGATACTCCTCAATTACATCTTCTAAAAAGATGAATACTTTCTTCCCCTCTTTAGCTGGTACTTTTACCAACCGCGGTAAGATAGATGGTACTCTAACAACCGAAAAGAGAGATTCTCCTTCTTTGTTGGGAAATAACTTCTCTCCTTCATTACTCTTTAATCGTACGGCTAAATTTAAACTCTTATTTAGTAGTACCGGAAAAGGTCTACTTTGATCTATTGCTCGCGGAGTTAAGACCGGCTTAATCGTATCTTGAAAGTAATCATCCAAATAGATCTGTTGTTGGTAAGATAGATCTTCATAATCAGAAATATAGATATTCTCTGCTTCAAGCTCTGGTAGCAAACGATTCCAACACTGATATTGGTCAGCAACTAACTGATGAATCATCTCTGATAATCTACTAAATATCTCTTTAGGAGTCAATCCCGCTTTATCTCGTTTTTGATAGCCAGAGTTAATCTGATCCTTCAACCTAGCTACTCTAACCATCACGAATTCATCTAAGTTAGAAGCTGTAATAGCTAAAAATTTCAATCGCTCCAATAAAGGCGTCGCTTCATCCTGAGCTTCTTCTAAAACCCGTTTATTAAATTCGACCCAGCCAAACTGTTTACTAATATAAAACTCTGGATCTCCATAATCCATGCTTACCACCGCTCCTTCTTCTTAAATTCTGTTTTGAGTCCAAAGACCTCTTCAAATAATTTAGATTTCTGCTTAAAAGTCCACTCCTCTAAAGCAGTAACTTCATTAGTGATAATCGTAATCGTTAATTTATCAGTAGTTAACTTAACCGCTAGATTATTAAACTTACTTTGATGTCCACGGTCTAAAGCGTCAGCTAATCGTAACATAGAAAGTAATTTAGACATTAAGACTTGATCCTGGCTACTTAATCTTTGATAAGCATGATCTTCATCTTGAGGAAGCTTGCGACTGTGATAACGGGCAATATTAGCAATGATCTCTATCTCACGATTAGCAAAGCCTAAGATATTTGAAGAACGAATTAAGTTATATGAATTATAGTAATGGCGTTTAAGACTAATAAATTTACCTACATCATGTAAGATAGCAGATACCTGTAATAGATTGCGCTCTTTCTTACTTAAACCGTGAATTTCTTTAATCTGGTCAAAGATCTCTAAAGCAAATCTTTCCACCTGCTGAGCATGCTTAGCATCATAGTTATACTTCTGACCGATACTACGTGCTGAATAGATAATATTCTGATAGAAATCTTCTTCATCCTCAGCTACTTCTTTGGGATAGAGCATCTCAAAGAGTACTACATCTAAGATGGAGACAAAGGGAGCTATAATATTTTCGGCGATAGTAAAGTTAAAGATAGTCTTATATAGAGCCATGGAAGGTAAGAGAATCTCCGCTTTATCTAATGGAAGGTTGTACATTTTACTCACTTGGTTAGGTGTCTTATCCTTAATCTTATCATAGAGCTCAAAGAACTTCTCCTTAGAAATTAAATTAAAGTTGCCCTGATGATCAGTCTGACATAAGTTAGCAATTAACTCTATCTCTTTACCAGTAGCAATAAAGTACTCCGCCTTCTCCGTGGGCATAAATCTACTTAACATATATGTAAAGCTAGAAAGATACTCCTCTACTACAATATAGAACTTATTAGTCTCTTCTTGAATCTCACCTAAGATCTCACTTAACTTTAAAGAGCCGATCCTAATATTTTGATTGGACTTAATATTCCCTTGCGAGTATAAGGCTACTCCCAACCTACCGGTTCCAATATAAGAGATAATCCCTTTATTCTCTCTAAATTGATGCTGTTGATCTAAATTTCTTAAGATTCCCCGGTAGATAAAGCGCTTCTCCTCACTATCATCTAATACTTCCACCTGGAGATTAGTCTTAATCTTAATCTGATCTAAGATATAATCTCGATTCTTAGCCTCCCTAATTGCAGTGGTCGCAATTACTCTAATTCTGTGCACCTGATAATCCTTAATTAACTGCTTAAATCGCAAGAGTGTTTGACAAGTCTCTTTTACTTTCTCAAAACCAATCTTACTTTTAGTAAACGTATCCTGACCTAAATTCAACGGATATTCCACTTCTTCTAATAATTTAACTGCAGAGTCTCCGCTTCGTTCGGCAATATTCATGTAGATGGCACTAGAGCCTATATAAATAACTGCTGCTTTGCTATCCATAGCTACCTATTCTCTCCCCTCCTAAGCTTTAATCTACTCCCATTATAACATAGCATCAGCTACCAATTCAGTTAACAGAAAGTTAAATTTGTTAACTTTTTGTTAAATAAATCATTTAACAGTAAAATTTCTTGCATTGACTAATTTTATATACTAAAATATGAACTAGATTTTAGCAGCAAACTAAATTGAGGGAAGATGAAGGAGCTGAAACTTAGTGCATAATCTAGCAATTATTGATATTGGTTCAAATTCAATGAAGATGATTCTAGCTAAAGTAAAAAAGGAACACTCTTTTACCGTAATTGATGAGCTAAAAGAGAGTGTTAGACTAGGTGAGGGTATGAATCATAGTAATAAATTAAAGCCTGACCGCATCGAAAAAGCAATCCAAACCTTAAGAATGTTTAAAGATCTCTGTGACTCAACTAATACCGAAGAGATTATTACTGTAGCTACAGCAGCTGTCCGCGAAGCTGAGAATAGAGCATACTTCATCAAGCGAGTTAAAGAAGAGATTGGACTCGATATTAGAGTGCTCTCTGGAGTAGATGAAGGCTACTATGATTACTGGGGAGTGGCTAATAGTATTGATCAAGATGATGGATTGATTATGGATATTGGCGGTGGTAGTATAGAGCTTGTCTGGATGAAGAATAGACAGATTCAAGAAGCTACTAGCCTACCATTTGGAGCATTGGATATTACAGAAAAGTTCGACCTTTATGATAGTATTGATCAAGAACAAGAGGGGAAGTTACAGACCTTCTTATACCAAGCCTACCTTAAGGTACCGTGGTTATCCGAAATGGAGCATAATAAGTTATTGGGCGTGGGAGGTACACTAAAAAATATCGCCCGCATCGACCAACGCCAAAAGGATTATCCGCTCAATATCCTACATAATTATCAGATGTCTAATGAAGCTATTCAAGAAGTCTATAATTTAGTTAAAGAGAAAGATTTAGCCGAACGCCAAGAGCTTGATGGTCTCTCTACAAAGAGAGCCGATATCTTTATTGGTGCCGCCGCAGCAGTAGCAGCACTTGTCGACTTCTGTGAAATTGAAGAGCTAATCTTAAGCCGCAAAGGAATTAGAGAAGGCTTAATCTATCATCACTTACGCGAAGATGAAACTCCTGTTAAAGATGTTTTAGATTTCTCGCTTAAGAATATCATCAATAATTTTCAGCTCAACCGTGACCACGCCTATCATATCTATAAATTAACTAAGTCCTTATATGACCAACTTAAACCACTCTATAACTTAGAGCCTGACCAGTTTGCTGGTGATATTGATAAGATCATCTTAACTGCTGCTATGTTACATGATATCGGTAATCAACTCGATTATTATGACCACCACGAACACTCATTTTATATTATTCTCAATTATGGAATCAATGGGCTCACCCACCGTGAATTACTAATTAGTGCTTATATAGCAGCTTCCCACCGACATACTAAGTATCAGTTACATAAATATAATTTAAATCGTTCCAGCTTCCAGCAGATAATTAATAAGAATGGAGCTGATAAAGAGGTTATCCGCAAAACAGGTATCCTATTAGAGATTGCTGAAAGTCTAGACCTTAGCAAGAATGGCGTAGTAGAAGCAATTCAATGTACAGTTGGAGAAGATAGTGTGAAAATGAAGACAGTCACTCGCCAAGATGCGGAATTAGAAATTAATAATGCTTTAGAGTGTATACCAGGCTTTGAGAAGTTATATAATAAAGAGTTACAGCTCTACTAAAAAAGCCCCAATCAGGGGCTTTAGCTCTATCTGTCTACAGCTTGTTGATGAATTAACTGTACTAACTTAGCCGTAATACCTGTGGCTAATAGTGCAAAACCACTAAGTAAGATAAAGAAGAATTGATAGCTGAAATTTTGAATTATAAATCCTGCTAAGGCTGCTCCCAAAGCACCACAACCAAACGAACTTAAGAAAGTTAAACCATAACTTAAGCCCCGCTCTTTAATAGCTGTATGTTCGGCTACCAAATCATTTTGCAGCGGCTGACGCCCAAAAAGCAGCGCACCAAAGATAATCAACAATCCTATCTGTACAACTCCACTACTTAAAGTAATGCCTAATAAAATAACGGTGGTTAAAGAGTAAACTACCACCAATACTTTCTCTGATGAAAACTTATCGCTAATTATTCCTCCTGCCACCTGACCAATAAGTCCTGCAATTAAGACAGCTGAATAGAGATAGCGCGCGGGAGGCAGTGCTTCACCAAAGATAATTAAATCAGGTAGTGCAAATGTCTCCAAATATTTAGGTAGAAAAGTTAAACTACCGCGATAGTAAAGTCCACCAAATAAGAAAGATAACAAGATAAAGATAAAGACATGATGTAAAAGCTTAGAATAATCTACAACTTCGCGAGTAGCAGTTGATGAATCACTAGACTTACTATTATCACTTTCCTCTATTACTCCCAACTTCATCGCTACTGCAATTAAAGCTGCTGGTAAAGAGTAAATAATAAATAACATTCGCCAATCAATAAAGAGTAATAATACACCTGCTAATAACGGCAGTAACGAAACACCTATATTCCCACCGACTCCATGTAATCCTAAAGCTGTACCACGTTCTGGTATCTTTTTAGATAAAAGTGTTAAACCAGCCGGATGATATAGACCAGCTGCAGCTCCTAATAAGATTAAAGCAACACTTAATCCTACTATCCCCTGCACCGAACTACCAATCCATAGTGCAACAGCACAGCCACCTAAACAGAACTGCAAAATACGATAAGCGCCAATCTTATCCACTAAATAGCCCGATGGCAGATTAGCTATACCAAAGACAGAATAACCAGCTGTTACTACTAAGCCAATAGTTGCTTCGGCTACTTTTAATTCTTCCATCCAGATTGGTATAATTAGCGGAATTAATAACATATACCCATGAATTAATGCATGGGCAGACATAACCTTGCTTAATATTAACTTCTGCTCTCGTTTCATACTCTCCCCACCTTAGGTAATTACTTTAAATTCTTCAAACTGATTATTATACTCCTCTTCTTTCAACTGTATATCATCTACTCAAGCTAAGGCAGGTCCCGACTTTAACTGTTCTAATATCTGATCTACATCTTCACGTAAACCAGTTATAACCGCTTCAACTCGACCATCATCTAAATTCTGCACCCAACCTGTCAACCCTAACTTAGTAGCTTGGTGACAAGTAAAGTTTCGAAAACCTACTCCCTGAACTCGCCCTGACAGGTAAAGATGAACTCTTATTAATTGTTGAGATTGAGTCATTCTATCACTCCCCTAAATTTTAAGATTATTCACCGATCACCTTAACTAAGACTCGTTTATCACGCTGTCCATCAAACTCACCATAAAAGATCGCTTCCCAAGGTCCAAAATCCAACTCTCCTTCGGTAATCGCTACTGTAACTCCACGTCCCATAATCTGTCGCTTTAAGTGGGCAGCTGCATTATCTTCTACACCGCGATTATGGAGGTATTGCTCAGTTGGCTGATGTGGTGCTAATTTATCTAGCCACTCTTTAAAGTCCTGATGTAAGCCACTCTCGGCATCATTAATAAAGACACTAGCTGTTATATGCATCGCGTTAACTAAACAAAGCCCTTCACTAACACCACTTTCAGCTACCACCTGCTGTACATCAGAAGTGATATTAACTAACTTCTCACGCTGATCAGTATTAAACCATAAGTACTCACGCTTACTCTTCATAATTACCTACCTCCTTGGTTATATTAACAAGTTAAGTGCAAGCCAGCTCCTACTTTATCTTGCTTAGCAATTGCTTGATTAAAAGTCTCTACTGCCTTAGCAGTAGGTTGACTAATTAACTCAATCCCTCGCTGACTTAAGTTCTCTTTAAGCTGAGTAGGCACTTCTAACCTACCACTCTTTCCTGTCCCAATAATTATCTTCTCTACTTCGCGAGCCAATAACCACTCTAGATCATCATAACAGAGACTATGACCATCCTTACGCCACCAGTTATCCTTAACTTCACTACCATAGATTAATAAATCTGACGTATAATCTTGATTATCAAATTCTACTCTACCAAATGAGTATCCAGTAATCATCCTCTTACCTCCTTGGTAAGTCATAGACCTTACTAGAAGTTGGCTGTTGTGATCGTTGATAGTAATTAGTACCCCACACTCCAACTAAGATCATACAGCCACCTAGGATATGAAACCAATAAAATGGTTCGCCTCTTACTACTACCCCGCCAATTACTGAAATAACAGTAGTTAAATTTGTAAAGACAGCCGTCCGTCCTGCTTCAATTCGACTTAACATATAATTAAAGAGTAAGAAAGTAATAATCGAAGCTAAGATACCAAGATAGATTACTGCTGCCAAGACATCAAAACGACTTAGAGGCTGAAAGTAGTAGGCTAAACGATCTTGACGTAAGTGTTGGACTAGGGCAATACCATTAAAGACTATTGCTCCCGCCCACATCATTACATAAGTAACTTCGATCGGTTTAAAATCAGCTGATGAGAGCTTAGAGAACATATTATAAAAACCTGCTGATAGACCAGCGCCTAACAGAACAAAGATACCTACTATATCACCCTGGACTTCTAGTTGACTCTTCATTACGATAATTAAAATTACACCTACAACTGAAATTAGAGTAAAGATCACCTGTTTCTTAGTTGGGCGTTCATCTAAAAAGAGTGCCCCGACTATAGTAGCAAAGATAGGAACTAAAGCAATCACTAACCCTGCTTCCGAAGAAGAGGTTAGATTAATCCCTACCGTTTCACAGCCTGAATATAAGATCGGTTGAAATAAAGAAACTAATAAGAGAATCCGCCACTTCTTAGTACGATACTCCACCTCAATTACATTCAATAAATTAAGTAAGCTTAAAACGATAGCTGCTAGACCAAATCTAAGTCCTAGCAGATGAAAAGGAGTAATAAACTCCAAGACTTCCTTAGTAAAGAGAAAGGAGAAGCCAAAGATAGTAGCTGCTACTATCCCCGCTAGCATAACCAATGTTTCATTCTTAAGTTGCATCTACTTCCACATCCTTCGCACTTATTCTACTTATAATTAAAACATATTTAATTAGAACTAACAAGTATTAGATTAGAAAATCTGGCCACTAGCTGAAATAAGTAAGCAAATATCTAGCGGAGTAGATAATCTCTACTCCGCTGTTAGCTAAATTATTAGACTGCTTCCCACTTAGGACATTTAGAACCCCAACGCGCTACCAACTTATCATCTTGATGAATATTGATAATTTCACAATTATTAGGACAAGAACCGCAGTTGAAGCTAGAGACTTGATAATCAAACTCTGAAGCATCAAAGCCTTTAAATGAGGTTCGTGCCTGCTTTTGAACCTGCTCTTGAGCTAAGATACCTGCTCCTAATGCGCCCATGACATCATGGTGTTGAGGGACTACAATCTCTGCTCCTAACTCCTGAGCAAAAGCAGCCTTAATTCCTTGATTAGCAGCTACTCCTCCTTGAAAGATAATCGGTTCTAAAATCTCTTTACCCTGTCCTACATTATTGAGGTAATTGCGGACTAAAGCTTCACATAAACCTGCAATAATATCTGCCATCGAATGACCTAACTGCTGTTTGTGGATCATATCTGATTCGGCAAA
>JBNJEL010000027.1:0-22027 GCA_051745835.1 Bacillota bacterium | reverse complement strand
ATTCACCTTTCGAAATATTGAAGGTGATTAGTGAAAAGCGAGGTACTATCAGGCTTGCTATGATAGGGTTCGTACTCTGCTATTTTTGCGGTTACAATAACTACTCCATTAAGTAGGAGACTGAAAGCTACCTCTAATTTTTCAGCTCTATCTAAGATAATTTTGTTACAATGACTACTCCATTAAGTAGGAGACTGAAAGACGATGGCGGAATAGTTCCAGGTAGCAACGCAAACGTTACAATGACTACTCCATTAAGTAGGAGACTGAAAGTTTCTTATTCTTTTAAGCTCGTCTATCTTACCTTCCGTTACAATGACTACTCCATTAAGTAGGAGACTGAAAGTATAGAAAATTTCTGGGGCAACATTTGGCAATTCGTGTTACAATGACTACTCCATTAAGTAGGAGACTGAAAGCAGATACATAGATAGATCTATTTTCTTCGTCAATATGTTACAATGACTACTCCATTAAGTAGGAGACTGAAAGAACATTATTGCCGAGATAAGCCAACAATCATCGCTGTTACAATGACTACTCCATTAAGTAGGAGACTGAAAGATCAAGGTAGCCTACTGTGTTGTATTCACTCTTGAAGTTACAATGACTACTCCATTAAGTAGGAGACTGAAAGCAATTAACTTTGAATAAGACTTATTCAACCCCTCGGTTACAATGACTACTCCATTAAGTAGGAGACTGAAAGGGATTAGAGCGGAAGTGAAGTATGGTGATCCCTTTGAATTTGTTACAATGACTACTCCATTAAGTAGGAGACTGAAAGACTAGGAGGTCATCCTGGAGCATCGGGGAGTCCAATTTTAGCCACCTGTAAGGGTGATTTTTTATATGGTAGATTCGATAAATTAGATAAATATGATATAATATATTGAAGGAGGCTAAAGATGGATCATTCTGATTTAGTAGAAAGTAGATTAGCTAGAGAGACTTTGATGACAGATAGGAACTTAGAAATCATTAATAAGGTTAAGGAGATTGCTTATTTAGATGAGGCTAAAGTGGCAATTATTAACCAAGTAGCTGATTATTATGAAGTGAGCAAAAAGACTATAAATACTGTAGTAGAAAGGAATAGAGAAGAGTTTGAAGAAGATGGGATGACCATAATAAAAGGTGAAGAATTAAAAGAAATTAAAGGGTGGATTCAAAATGAGGACACCCTTGAAGGAATGTATGACCGGGTTAAGTATAGTAAAAAGTTAACCGTCTTCCCGAGACGAGCAATATTAAGAGTGGGTATGCTACTTAGAGATAGTGATATAGCACAATCAGTTAGAAATTACCTGCTTAATGTCGAAGAAGTAGCTACTTATGAACAGAAGGAATGGTCTATTAAACGCGAAGCCAGTAAATTAGTTAGAAGACAGCTAACTGATGCTATTCAGCGCTCAGGAGAAAATGAAAGAATGCACGGTTTTGCTTATGCTAATTATACCGACCTAGTATATAATATCCTCTTTGGTCTGAGAGCTAAAGATTTAAAGAAAATTAAAGATGTTGATAATAAATACCAGTTAAGAGATTGCTTCTGCACTGAAGAAAATGAAAAGCTTAGAATGGTAGAAACCACGATAGCAGGGCTTTTAAATGCTAATTTTGAGTATGATGAAATTAAGGAAAGACTAAACGAGATACACGATGAAATTATTATCCAAGACTATATATGCAATTAAATAAATTATAAACCACCATTTCTGGTAGTTTTTCTTTTTATAAAAATGACGACACCATGTCGTCATAGTGTCGCCAAACTTTATATTATTGATTTTACTTATTACAATTTAATAAAATAGTTTTCTTAATTTATAGTGGTTTAAGCAATTATTTTAATTAATTTAAGTGATTAAATTAGATCAACTAAATTGACATCGTAGAGGCCGATGGTTCGATCCCATCTGTCCGCACCATTTATATAACCCTAAGAGATTAAGAGTTGAGGACAGAGATGTCTTTAACTCTTTTTTTGATTTTTTATAGAATAAAATATTTTGTTATTTAGACACCTAGATTCTATCTAGGTGTTTTTTTATTATAGCCCTTGACAGAATAGTTATATTATAGTATTCTTTTTATAAGATAATACTAATAGGGGGTACGGGTATAAGGCTAAAGTATAGTTTTCTATTAATAAAGTTATAATAAATAATAGTCTAATTAGGGAGGGATAGTATGGGAAACGGGCAGCAATTAAAGCGAATTACTTTAAAGATTGCTGATATGACTTGTGCTAGTTGTGCACAAAAAGTAGAAGAAGCATTAAATAACACATCAGGAGTAAAAGAGGCAACAGTTAATTTTGCTGCTGAAAAGGCTACTATTGATTACAATCCAAATCGTGTTAATGTTGATGATTTGGTAAAAAAAGTAAGAGACACAGGGTATGATGTTAATTTTAATAAGAAGAATATAAAGGTTGGAGGAATGACCTGTGCTAGTTGTGCGCAAAGTATAGAAAATGCTTTAAATGATATCGAAGGGGTTATAGATGCAACAGTTAATTTTGCTGCTGAAAAAGCTAATGTTGAATTTAATCCCGACCAAGTTAGTGAATATGATTTAGAGAAAACAATAGAGAATACAGGCTACGAAGTAATTAAAGAAGATGAAACAGAAATAAAAGACCAAAATGAAGATGAAGAGAAGATTGCAGAAGCACGCAATAAGATGTTGTGGAGTTGGGGACTGACAATTCCAATTATTTTATGGATGATTCCTGAGATGTTCTTGGGGATTGCTTGGCCTAATGAAATTATTTATCATCTAGGTATGATTGCTTTAGCTTTACCAATCTTATTATGGGTAGGACGAAAGACTTATTATACAGCTTATAAAGCTATATCTCATGGTAGCGCCAATATGGATGTTTTGATTGCTATGGGAACTGGAGCTGCTTTTGTGACTGGTCCAGCTAGTTTCTTTACTCCTTTAGCAAATTACGCTGGAGTAGCAGGAATGATTATGACCTTTCATTTAACTGGACGCTATATTGAAGCTAAGGCTAAAGGGAGAGCTTCGCAAGCAATTAAGAAGTTATTAGAACTAGGAGCTAATACAGCCACAGTTATTCGTGAGGGAGAAGAAGTAGAGGTTTCAGTTGAAGAAGTTCAAGTAGGAGATATAATGATTATTAAGCCAGGAGAAAAGGTTCCTACTGATGGTGAGATTATTGAAGGTGAAAGTGCTTTAGATGAATCAATGGCTACAGGAGAGTCAATGCCAGTTAAGAAGTCAGTAGGTGATGAAGTGATTGGTGCTACAATTAATCAACGAGGTTTGATTAAAGTTAAGGCTACTAAGGTTGGTAAAGATACCTTCCTATCTCAAGTAATTAAGATGGTAGAAGAAGCCCAAGGAACTAAGGTACCAATCCAAGAATTTGCTGATAGAGTAACAAGTATTTTTGTTCCTACAGTATTAGCTATAGCTGCTTTAACTTTCGGATTATGGTTGTTGTTCCCTGGAGCTTTAAGAGAAGTTACTACTTGGGCAGCTACATTCTTGCCTTGGGTTAATCCTAATTTAGGATTAATTACTGGAGCAATTTTTGCTACTATAGCAGTTTTAGTAATTGCTTGTCCTTGTGCTTTAGGATTAGCAACTCCAACTGCTTTAATGGTTGGTACTGGAATGGGAGCAGAAAATGGAGTTTTAATTAGAAAAGGTGAAGCAATTCAAACTTTAAAAGAAGTTCATACGATTGTCTTTGATAAGACTGGTACCATAACTGAAGGACATCCAGCAGTAACTGATTTAGAACCTAATGATGGATTTAATGAAGAGGAATTATTGCAGTTAGCCGCTAGTGTAGAAGCAGGTTCTGAACATCCATTAGGAGAAGCGATAGTTAGAAGAGCTAAAGAAGATGATTTAGAAATTGAAGATATATCAGACTTTGAGGCAATTACTGGAAAAGGTGTACAGGCTAAAGTTGATGATAAGCAAGTATTGGTAGGAAGTAGAAGATTAATGAATGAAGAAGGTATAGATACCTCTCAAGTGGAAGAAAAGATGAAAGAGTTAGAGGAAGAAGCTAAAACTGCTATGTTAATTGGAGTAGAGAATCAATTAGCAGGTATTATAGCAGTAGCTGATCCATTAAAGGAAGATTCTAAAGAGGCTATTGCTGAGTTGAGAGATTTAGGTTTAGAAACAGCAATGATTACAGGAGATAATGAACGAACTGCTCAAGCAATTGCTGATAAAGTAGGAATTGATCATGTAGTGGCTGAAGTATTGCCTGATGGTAAGGTAGATGAGATTATGAATTTGCAGGATAAATTTGGGATAATTGCTATGGTAGGAGATGGCATTAATGATGCGCCTGCTTTAACACAAGCTAATGTAGGAATTGCAATTGGAACTGGAACAGATATTGCTATTGAATCATCTGATGTTACATTAGTAAGAGGAAACTTATCTTCGGTAATTACAGCAATTAAATTATCTCGAGCTACCTTTAGAAAGATTAAACAAAATTTATTCTGGGCTTTTATCTATAATACAATTGCTATTCCAGTAGCTATTTTGGGATTATTACATCCAATTATAGCTGAGGCAGCAATGGCAACTAGTTCTATTAGTGTAGTTACTAATGCTAATTTGTTACGTCGAGTTAATATACAACCAAGATATAAAGAAGAATAGATTAAGTTCTGATTAAACTTAGATTTAACTTTAGAAAAGGAGGAGTTAATCAATGAAGCAATTAACTATTACTGTAGCAGGGATGTCTTGTGGTCATTGTAAGAATTCAGTAGAAGGAGCGTTAAATGATTTAACTGGAGTAGAGTCTGCTGGGGTGGATTTAGATGCTAAATCAGTAACAATTAAATTTGACGAATCTAAATTAGAAGAGAATGATCTTAAGGCAGCTATTGAAGATGCTGGTCCTTATGAAGTAAAGTAAGATTGGATTAAAGGCTACTTTCTATATTTGGAAGTAGCCTTTTTGATTGTGAAAATTTAATACTTTCTTAATTCTATATATTATTAGTTGTTAAGGAGTTGATATTTTGATGCATGGTTGGGATTATGGGATGAGAGAACTTTTGGGAGGAGGGATGATGAAGATGGGTATTTTTTGGTTAGTTATTATTGGATTAGTGATTTATTTAGTAAATAATAATTCTTCAAATAATCAGCAAGTTAAATCTAAAGAAGATCCAATAGAGATTGCTAGAAAGCGATATGCCGAAGGTGAAATAACTAAGGAGGAATTACAAGAGATTAAGGCTGAATTAAAAAAATAGATTTAAATTAAGAAGCAAGATATAATTTATTTTTATAAATTTAGCAGGAATTATTAACCATTAAATTTAATGGTTAAGATAGCATAAGTGAAATTTTGAAGGTGAATTATTAAGTTATAAATATATGGGCTTTGATAAACTTATAGTATAATAGAATTTGTTGTTAGTTAATTTTTGCAGCAAAGCCTATTTTAAGTGGTGTGAACCTTGTTATATTAGGGATTGAAACTTTATATATTGAGTTTGTTAGTAAAATGTTTTCTATATTATGATGTCAAAAATTAAATAGCATATTCAATCAGCGGAGGGGAAGCATGTTAACTATCAAATGCGCTAGATGTAAAGATAAAGTTCTAAAGTATAAAAAGATAGGTCAAGGTAGAGTTTTAAGATGTTGGGAAGAAAAGATTAGAAGAATCTATGGTCAGCTCAAAGATGATCAATTATTATGTTCTAATTGTAGCAATTTAATAGGTGAGGTTAAAACTGGACGCGGTACTAATTATGTAGCTATGAACCAAGATGAATTTACGTATACTGGAACTAAAATTTCTAAATAGTCATGTTGGTTTATTCTTGACATAATTTTAATTAAGAGTTATAATGGTCTTAAATCGAATATAGAATAAAGACTATGATGAGGACGAGTAGGTTAGTTATATCTTTACAGAGAATGAAAGTTATCGGCTGTAAGCTTTCTAAGATATCTTTAACTGAAAACCACCTCGGAGTTGGTGTCAGAACGATCTATCTAGTATGACTACCCGGATTACTTATTCCGTTAATTGATAATGAGCTTATCTATTTCTTTAATTAGCTGGAATAGATAATGTAGAGTGGAACCGCAAAAGCAGCCTTTTGTCTCTATAGTCAGAGATGAAAGGCTTTTTTTATTATCATAATCAATTTATAAACTGATAATAAGGAGGTTGAATTTATGAGCTTTTTAGAACTAGCTAGAGAAAGATATTCTATAAGAAATTATAAATCCAAAGAAGTTGAAGAAGAGAAATTACTTAAAATATTAGAAGCAGGTAGATTAGCACCTACAGCTACTAATAGTCAACCTCAGCGTCTGGTCGTAGTTCAAAAAGAAGAACGATTAAATAAACTTAAAAAAGGAGCTAAAATATATGATGCTCCTCTAGCTATTATAGTCTGTGCTGATCACGAAGAAACCTGGAAAAGACCTTATGATAATATGGATACCGCAGATATCGACGCTAGTATCGTTACTGATCATATGATGTTAGAGGCTACAGAGCTTGATCTTGGTTCAGTATGGATCTGTTATTTTGATCCTGAGATTATAAGAGAAGAATTTAATATTCCTGAAAATATTGAACCTATCAATATTTTAGCTATAGGTTATCCAGGTGATGAAGTTTCTGCGCCTGATAAAGATAGAAAGCCTTTAGATGAGATAGTACATTATGAAAGTCTATAACTGATGATTATAATCTGACTATAATTAAATATATTAGGAGGAAATATTTATGAATAAAATTGAAATTACTCTACCGGATGGATCGGTATTAGAGTTTGACGAAGCAGTAAGTGTAAGAGATGTTGCTTTTGAGATTGGCCCGCGATTAGGTAAGGCTACAGTAGCAGGTAAGGTTGATGGCGAGAAAGTAGATGCTGACTATTTAATTGAAGATGATGCTGAGTTGGAGATTATTACTATTGATTCCGAAGAAGGATTAGATGTTTACCGCCACACTATGGCACATATCTTAGCTCAAGCAGTTAAGAATCTTTACGGGGCTGAAGATACACAATTAGCTATTGGGCCAGCAATTGATGACGGCTTTTACTATGATTTCGATATTCCGGAGAACTTCTCAGATAATGACCTAGAGAAGATAGAGGATGAGATGCAGCGGATTATCGAAGAGGATTATGATATTGAGCGTCTAGAATTAGATAAAGAGGAAGCTATTGAGAAGATGAGAGAGATGGACGAAGAGTATAAGGTTGAAATGTTAAAAGAATTTGATGATCAGGAAATAAGTTTCTATCAACAGGGCGATTTTGTTGATCTCTGCCGCGGTCCTCACTTACCTTCGACTGGTAAAGCAAAGGCTAAAGGATTTAAGCTGTTAAATGTAGCCGGAGCTTACTGGCGCGGTGATGAGAATAATGAGATGTTACAGCGAATTTACGGTACTGCTTTTCCTAAGCAGTCTGATTTAGAGGATCATCTACATCGTTTAGAAGAGGCAAAGAAGCGAGACCATCGTAAGTTAGGTCAGAAGTTAGATCTATTTAGTCTGAATGAGGAGGGACCTGGTTTTCCTTTCTTCCATCCTAAAGGTATGGTCTTACGTAACCAATTAGTTGACTTCTGGAAGGAAGAGCATCGTCAGGCTGATTATCAGGAGATTAAGACACCAGTAATTTTAAACCAACAGTTATGGAAGCAGTCCGGGCACTGGGATCACTATCAGGATAATATGTACTTTACTGAGATTGATGAAGATGATTATGCAGTTAAGCCGATGAACTGTCCTGGTTCTATCTTAATTTATAAAGATAAGCTCCATAGTTATCGTGATCTGCCGATTCGGATGGCGGAGTTAGGCTTAGTTCATCGTCATGAGCGTTCTGGTACGTTACATGGTCTGATGAGAGTAAGAAACTTTACGCAGGATGATGCTCATATCTACTGTTTACCAGAGCAGATTAAAGAAGAGTTAATGAAGGTAATTCAGTTAGCTGAAGATATCTATGATGTATTTGGTTTTAAGTATACTGTTGAATTAAGTACTCGACCAGAAAAGTCAATGGGTTCTGATGAATTATGGGAGAAGGCGACTACTGCCTTAGAGGAAGCTGTAGTTGATAATGATTTAGATTATGTAATTAACGAAGGAGATGGAGCCTTCTATGGCCCTAAGATTGACTTTAACTTAGAGGACTGTCTAGGACGTACTTGGCAGTGTGGTACTATTCAGTTAGACTTCCAGATGCCGGAACGCTTTGATTTAACTTATGTGGGAGAGGACGGCGAAGATCACCGCCCAGTAATGATTCACCGAGCTATCTATGGTAGTATAGAACGTTTTATGGGCATTTTAATTGAACATTACGGTGGTGCTTTCCCAACTTGGTTAGCTCCAACTCAGGTAGAGATCATTCCAATTACTGACGAGCACTTAGATTATGCTTATCAGGTTAAGGATGAGTTAGCTGAAGCTGGTGTTAGAGTAGAAGTTGACAGCCGTCAAGAGAAGGTTGGTTATAAGATTAGAGAAGCACAGGTACAACAGATTCCGTATATGTTAATTGTAGGTGATGACGAAGTAGAAGATAGTACAGTTTCAGTACGCGAAAGACGCGAAGGAGATTTAGGTGCTAAAAAGTTAGCAGACTTTAAAGCTGAGATTACAGAAGAGATCGAAAATAAAGCATAAATATTTGACTTAGCTAAATTAATATGCTATAATTCTAGGGAACAATAAAGTAGAAGCCATCCGCTTCTCACCTATCAGTTAGAGCTGGTATGGTTAATATGTAGTGCTACTACTCAACGTATGGGGTAGTATGGCTAATATTAAATGATTGCGGGTGGTCTATGTCTAAATAGGCTACCCGCTTAACTATATTTAATAAAGTTAATTGTTGGCTTTTTAGACGTGAAAACTTTAGGAGGTGTGTAATAATTAGTAGTAGTGATGATTTAAGAGTGAATGAAAAGATTAGAGCTCGAGAGATTAGAGTAGTTGATAATGATGGAGACCAGATTGGAATTATGCCGTTTAAGAAGGGGCTTAATATTGCTAAGGATAGAGGGTTAGATTTAGTTGAAGTAGCACCTAATGCTAATCCATCGGTCTGTCGAATTTTAGATTATGGTAAATATAAGTATGAACAGGCTAAAAAGGCTAAAGAGGCTAAGAAGAATCAGAATGTAATGAATATTAAAGAAGTTCAGATGAGCGTGAAGATTGAAGAGCATGACTTTAATGTTAAAGTAAATATGGGAGAAAGATTCCTTAATGATAAAGATAAGGTTAAAGTTAAGATTAAGTTCCGTGGTCGTGAGATCACTCATAAAGACTTAGGATACGATCTAATGGATGATTATTATGAAGAGCTTAAGGATTTAGCTAAGATTGAATCTAAGCCTTCGATGGAAGGTCGTAATATGATAATGGTCTTAACGCCAAAGAGTGATAAATAACTATTATTAGGAGGTAAAAATTATGCCAAAAATGAAGTCTCATAAAGGTGCTCAGAAGCGCTTTAAGAAGACATCTAAAGGTAAGTATAAGCATAAAAAGTCGAAGCGTAACCACTTAATGACTAAAAAAAATAATGAGAAGAAGCAGCAGTTAAGAAATGATGATACAGCTAAGAAGTGTGATGAACAGAACTTAGATACATTACTGCCTTATGAATAATTGAATAGATGGGAGGGATTTAGATGCCACGCGTTAAACGAGGTAACAAACGCCGTAAAAAAAGAAAACGTATCCTTAAATTAGCTAAAGGATACTTTGGTACTAAGAGTAAATTATATCGTCCAGCTAAGCAGCAGGTTATGAAATCATTAAATTATGCTTATCGTGATCGTAAGCAAAAGAAGCGTAACTTCAGACGCTTATGGATTACACGAATTAATGCTGCAGCTAGACAGCATGATCTATCTTATAGCAAATTTATTCACGGTTTAAGAGAAGCAGATATCGATATTAACCGTAAGATGTTGGCCGAATTAGCAGTTAATGATGAAGAGGCATTTGCTGATTTAGTAGCAGTAGCTAAAGAAAATATTTAATGACTATTTGAAGGTATGGGAATTTATCCCGTACCTTTTTTAATTTTAGTAATTTATTAGGTTTATGTTAATTACAGATTATAGTATAATGTAAATAGCGGAAAAATTTCATTTAATAAGCTAATGAAAATATCTATAATTATATAAAAGGGGATTGCTATGAGAATAGATGAAAGATTTAATTTAAATAATTTAACGCCATCGCAGGCTCTAGTGGTTGCTTATTTAATTGTTATCTTAATTGGTACTTTTTTATTATCCTTACCTATTGCTACAACTAATCAAGGGAGTATCTCTTTAATTGATGCATTATTTACAGCTACTTCAGCAACAGCAGTTACCGGCTTGATCGTAGAGAATACTAGTACTTTCTTCTCAGTGTTTGGGCAAACTGTAATTTTGGTTTTAATTCAGATTGGTGGATTAGGGATTATGACTATGTCAACTTTATTTGCTATTTTAGTAGGGAAAAAGTTGACTTTAAAGGATTGGTTGATAATTCAAAAGGACTTAGAGCAGCTTCATTTTTCAGGTGTTATTCGATTAGTTAAGTACATATTATTAGTTACTTTTAGTATCGAAGGAGTTGGTGCGTTATTTCTGTTTCTAAGATTAAGTAAAGAGTTTCCAACAGCTAAGGCGATCTATTTATCTATTTTTCATTCGATTTCGGCGTTTAATAATGCAGGTTTCGATCTATTCGGTAATAGTTTAGAGAGTTTTACAGGAGATATTGCGATTAACTTTATAATTACTACGTTGATTATTATTGGTGGTATCGGTTTTGCAGTAATAGCTGAAGTATATAATACTAAATTTAAGTTTAGCAGATACTCACTACAGACTAAATTAGTACTAGCAATTACTATGTTCTTAATTATTGGCGGCACAATAGCTATCTTTAGTTTAGAGTATTTAAATCCTCATACATTAGGAGATCTATCTAGCGGAAATAAGGTTTTATCAGCTTACTTTTTATCAGTTACATCGCGTACAGCAGGATTTAATACACTAGCGACTGGTTCTTTAGAAAGATCTACGCTCTTTTTAGTGATTATGTTGATGTTTATTGGTGCTTCGCCAGGGTCAACTGGTGGTGGAATAAAGACAACTACTTTTGGAGCAGTTTTGCTTGCGGCTTATGCTATAATGACTGGTAGTAGGGATATAGAGATATTTAAGCGGCGTTTATCTAGAGAGATTGTATTTAAAGCTCTATCTATTATAATTATTTCTTTATTAATGGTAGTTGCTGTAACTATAACTTTAACTATTACTGAAGAGGCTAGGTTCTTAGATCTATTCTTTGAAACCGTTTCTGCTTTTGGCACAGTGGGACTGTCAACAGGAGTAACTGATCAATTATCACAGTTAGGTAGATTGGTGATTACTCTAACTATGTTTGCAGGACGAGTAGGTCCTTTAACTTTAGCTTTAGCGGTGGGATATAAAGCGCAAAGATCAGGGATTAAATATCCTAAAGAACAGATATTAGTAGGATAACAGAATTTAGATAGTTCTAGGAGTGATAAGGATGAAACAATTTGTAATTATTGGTTTAGGTAACTTTGGGATGAGTATAGCTCATACTTTGGTAGATAAAGGTTATGAAATTTTAGCGATTGATAAAGATGAGGAACCGGTTCAGAAAATGGCTGACGTTGTAACTCATACTGTTCAAGTAGATGCTACTAATGAAGAAGCTTTACGAACGTTAAGAGTTGATAACTTTGATGTAGCAGTAGTAAGTATTGGAGATGATGTTCATGCTAATACAGAGGCTACTTTAATTTTAAATGAACTTGGAGTTTCATATATAGTAGTTAAAGCTCAAAGTGAGTTACATGGTAAAGTATTAAAGAAAGTAGGGGCGGATAAGATTGTCTACCCTGAACATGATATGGGAAGGAGAGTAGCCTATAACTTAATTACTTCAAATGTGATAGATTATATAGATGTTGCGTTAGGTTATAGTATTATTGAATTACAAGTTTCTGATAAATTTATAGGGAGTACATTACGAGAACTTAATCTGCGAGCTAAATTTGAAGTTAATGTAATTGCTATTAAAAAAGAAGAGGAGGTTAATATAGCTCCTAGTGCTGATGATCAAATAGAACGAGGTGATGTGTTAGTAGTAATGGGTAAGGAAGAAGGATTAGAAGAATTAAAGGAATATTAATTGCTTTACATAAATTATAAAGTGTATTATAATTAGGTAGAAAGTAGAGAAATGAATATCTAATTAAGCCGAATTCCAGTTATGGAAGCGGAGGACCCACTTTCTTTTGGGGTGAATCCAACTTTAGCATAGCTCAATTATTATCTGAAGTTTGGTAGGATTACTCCTTTAATCCGAACCCGACAGCTAACTTCGTAGGCAATAAAGGGTGAGAAGATTAGAACACCACAGGTATATCTTCCTGTGGATTTTATATTTAGGATAATCTGGATTAATTGAAATTAATTATAGTAATCTGATCTATGGAGGGATTAAATTGTATATTATAATTGTAGGTTGTGGTTCAGTAGGAGGAAGATTAGCTAACTTATTATCGGAGGAAAATCATAATATTGTGGTTATCGATGCAAATTCTGAATCATTTAATATTTTAGAAGCCGACTTTAATGGAATTACTATTGAAGGTAATGGCATTGATGAACAGGTGCTAAAAGAAGCGGGAGTTACAGATGCTGATGCATTATTAGCTATGACAGATGATGATAATACTAATATTATGGCTGGGCAAGTTGCCAAGAATTTATTTAATGTTAGTCGTGTTGTAACTAGAGTTAATAATCAAGAACGTGAATCTTTATATAGAACTTTAGGTTTAGAAACTATTAATATTACTAAGTTAGGTGCTTTTGAAGTAAGAAATTTATTATTTAAGAATGACTTCAAACGCTGTTTAATTGATGACGAGGCTGGCGTAGATATTATCAGTTATAAGGTAGGCGAAAGATTAGCTGGTGAATCTGTTCTAGACTTAGAGATTGGTGATAACCATTTACTATCTATTATTAGAGATGGTAAAGTAGTAGATTCATCTGATAATCAGAAGTTGCAATTAGATGATAGAGTCATTTTAGCTGCAACTGATCATAATTATGGAGATGTATTATCTCTTAAAGAGGAGGCGCTATAATGAATATAGTAATTATCGGCGGTGGAAAAGTAGGTTATTATTTAACTAAGACGTTAATGATAGAACATGAAGTAGTATTAGTTGAAAAAGATAGAACACTTTGCGAAGAGATATCAAATAAGTTAGGAGTTATGGTAATTCATGGTGATGGTTCTGATCTATCGATTTTAGAATCAGCTGGAGCTAGTAAAGCAGCGGTAGTAGTAGCAGCTACTGGTCGCGATCAAGATAACTTAGTAGCCTGTCAGATTGTGAATAATAATTTTGATGGTGTGCGAACTATCGCACGAGTAAATAATCCTAAAAACGAAAGAGTTATTCAGCAGTTAGGAGCAGATGTAGCTGTTAGTAGTACTTCAGTAATTTCACAATTAATCGGAAAAGAGGTAGCTACCGAAGAATTAGTTACTTTATTAACTTTTAAGCGCGGAGATATGGCAATTGTAGAGGTTGAAATTCCTAAAGAATCGGTTACAGTTAATCAGATGGTTAAAGATGTCTCTCCTTGTTTACCACAAAATTCAGTCTTGGTATCTATTCTACGGCAGGGTGAAGTTGTATATCCTAGAGGAAATACTGTTTTAAAAGCTGGAGATTCAATAATCGCAGTTACATCAATGGATAAGCAGGTTGAGTTAGAGAAAGCATTAATTAGTAATGAATAGGGAGTGAAAGAGCAATGAATTATTCTGAAATGTTACATAAAAAGTATGATACTATTTTAAATTATGTAGGAAGTTTAACGATAGGAATAGGTATTATCTTATTCTTACCTTTATTTTCGTTACTATTTGATATGACAGATCTGGATAAAATCAGATATTTTATCATTCCTGGACTGTTGGCTATTGGTCTAGGTTTATTTTTGAAAAAAATATTTAAAAAACATGAGGTAGTTGAAATTTCGCTGCGGGAAGGAGCAGTAATTGTAGCTTTAACTTGGATTATAGCTGTTGTGTTTGGAGCTTTACCTTTTATTTTAGGTGCGGCTACTTTAGATCATAACTTTACTATTCTTGATTCTGTCTTTGAAGCTATGAGCGGTTGGACAACAACCGGTTTATCGATGGCAACCGAAGAAGCTACCCCTACAATTTATCTGTTGTGGCGTAGTATTATGCAGGGAGTAGGTGGAGCTGGTTTAATCGTTATTATGTTATCGGCTATTATTGGTCCTGAAGGTGCAGGTTTATATGAAGCCGAAGGTAGAGAAGGTAGATTAGTTCCTAATGTAATGGAGACTAGTCGTGTGATACTAAAAATTTATGGTGGTTATCTGTTTGTGGGTACACTTTTATACTGGGTAGCCGGCATGAACTTATTTGATTCAATTAATCATTCGATTGCTGCTTTATCAACCGGAGGTTTCTCTACTCGCGGAGCCAGTATAGGTTATTGGGATAGCTTTGCAGTAGAAGCGGTTACTTATATATTAATGATCTTAGGTACTACAAACTTTGTTACTCACTATGTACTAATTAAAGGAAAGATTAAAGGCTTTTTAAATGACATAGAATTCAAATTTATGATTGCTTTATTTGTATTCTTCATTCCTACTTTGTCCTATATATTGCTTACTAATTTATATGATAAAGTGGGACGTGGAGTGAGGGTAGCAACTTTTGAAGTGATTTCAGCTTTATCTACGACAGGATTTTCTACGGTATCATACTCTGATTGGTTAGCCAGTGGAGTTGGTTGGGGGGAACTTGCAGTATTCTTACTTGTTCTATTGATGTTAGTTGGTGGTGGAGCAAGTTCTACTGCTGGTGGTATTAAATTATATCGAATTGCGTTATTAATTAAGAATGCATATTGGCAGATTAAAGAAGCTTTATATCCTGATAATGCTATATTACGGCGGAGTGTTTCGCGGCAAAATAGAATTAGAATTATTGATAATGAACATTTACAGCAAGTTGTAGGATTTGTGGCTATGTATTTAATAACGTTTATGTTGGGAAGTTTAGTCTTTTTATTTAATGGTTACTCACTAGTAGAGTCCTTATTTGAGTTTGCTACTGCTTTGGGAACAGTAGGATTATCTGTAGGTATCACAGGACCCGATATGCCTACAAGTGCTAAGGTAGTGCAAATTATTGGTATGTGGCTAGGTAGATTAGAGTTTATGGCAATCATAATTGCAGTTTCACGATTATTTAAAGATATCAATAGCATGAAAACAACTTAAAGATTTAATTTTTGAATTAAATATTAGTTAGTGGGTAAATTATAAAGGAGGGATTAATATTTGGTTTTAATAGGAGTGTAGATAGAAATTAGATGAACCCACAACTAAGTTATTATATTGGTAGATTATTGTTGGTTATCAGTTTTTATATGTTAGCACCACTATTGAGTATATTATTTTATCCTAGTGAGATAGAGTATGTAGTTTACTTTATTGCTATTGCTTTTATAGGAGTGTTCTTAGGATATATTATAATCAAGTCAAGTCGGCTAGAAACAAAGCATGATATTAATTTTAAAGAAGCTTCAGTAGTAGTTACAGTAGTTTGGATAATTATGGTCTTTTTAGGAGCGCTCCCTTTTACATTAAGTGGTGAATTATCATTAATTGATGGCTTATTTGAATCAATGAGTGGTTGGTCAACTACAGGTTTAACTATGATTGATGAGTCTCAAACCCCTAAAATTCTTTTGTTATGGCGTAGTTTTATGCAGTATATTGGTGGGTTAGGCTTTGTGGTGTTGGTGATTTCTTCATTAATTGGTGCGGATGATTTTGATCTATATCAGGCAGAAGGAAGAACGGATAAGCTCGTCCCCAAATTAGTTGAGACTACTAGATTAATTATTAAGATTTACTTTGGATATACTTTACTAGGGGTTATAATGTATTTGTTAGCGGGTATGAATCTATTTGATGCTCTTAATCACGCCATGACTGCTCTGTCAACAGGAGGATTTTCTACTAGAGGAGCTAGTATTGGTTACTGGAATAGTAATTTGGTTAATTTAGTTACTATAATTTTAATGTTGTTAGGGACTATCAGCTTTGTTATTCATTATAACTTTGTAGTAAAAAGAAGGTTTAAAGTTATTAAAGATGGAGAGTTGAATCTATTATTAATCTTAATTCCCCTTGCTATTAGTTTAGTAATCTTATTAACTAAAATTTGGACAGAGTTTATTGTTAAATTTGAGGATATAGTTTTTCAGATTATTTCGGCTCTGTCTACTGCTGGATTAGGGACAGTTAGTCTAACGGATTGGCATCCGGCAGCTTTATTAATCTTAACTATGCTGATGATTATCGGTGGAGGTATGGGAGCAACTGCCGGTGGATTAAAACAGGAACGAATCGTTATTTTATGGAAGACAATGATTTGGGGAATAAAACAAGAATTATCTGCAAAGGATCAAGTAATTTCTAATCATATCTATTTACGAGGATCAAGAAAGAAGCTATCTCCTAATTTTGTTAGACAAATTTTTAGTTATGTAATCTTATACTTAGTAACTTTTTTAATAGGTTCATTTATATTTACAGCTTATGGTTATCCTGTTGTTGATTCAATGTTTGAGTATGCTAGTACTTTATCAACAATTGGCTTATCAGTAGGAATAACAGGTTCGCATATGCCGACTGCTCTAAAAATTTTACAGATAATTACTATGTGGTTAGGTAGGTTGGAGTTTATTGCAATTATCATTTCATTTTTAAAGATAACTACTCGGTTTTATGATTAGATAACTGATTGTGGTAGTTAGATAGTAGGGAGGTTAAGCATGGCAGAGACGATTTCAAGTCTTCAAAATTCTAAAGTTAAGTACTTACGTTCACTATATCGGAAGAAGTATCGCCGCGAAGAAGAACAGTTTGTATTAGAAGGTAGTAGAATTATTAGTGATGCTCTACAAGCTGGAGTTGATATTAAGCAGGTCTTCTATTCAGATCAATTCTTATATAATCAGGCTAATCAAAAACTGTTAGAACAGTTACAAGCAGAGACTACAGTCTTCGAATTAACTGATTCTTTATTAGATCAAGTGGCAGATACGACTAATCCCCAAGGAATAATTGCCGTTGTCGATTATCCCCAATTTAATGCAGACGAATTTTTAGCAGCTGATAATGACTTCTTTTTAGTAGTAGACCAGATTCAGGATCCTGGTAATTTAGGAACTATCTTACGTACGGCAGATGGAGCAGGAGTAGATGGGGTTTTCTTACTTAAGGGTACTGTCGATTTATATAACTTAAAGACCGTGCGGGCTACTATGGGGTCTTTATTTAGATTACCAGTCTTTAAGTTAGAAAGTCCTAATCAATTAGCAGAGGTTTTGCAGTCGCAGGATGTACAGTTAGTGGTAGGAGATATTGAAGCTGATGATTACTATTATGAGTTAGATTATAGTCGTCCAACAGCAGTAGTAGTCGGTAATGAAGGGAATGGACCTCAGGCTGAGACACTATCTTTAGCAGACCAGAAGATTAAAGTTCCTCTTGCTGAAGGAATAGATTCTTTAAATGCCGCAATCGCGTCTGGAGTTATCATGTATGAAGTGGTTAGACAGCGCCAGATTAAAAGCTTATAATCTCCTGTCTGCCCTTGTAAAGGTTTAACAGTTGTGATATAATTTATTTCAAAATGAGATGCAAATCTCAAGAAGGATGTGGTCTCTAATGTTGACCGCAGCTTTGTTCTGGAATCTTTTTGAACAAACTGGATCTATTCAGGCGTATTTAGCATATAAGGCATTTTTAGGAATTAATTATAATCACGCACTTTAACGGCTAAGAAGGAGATTAAGTAGTCTATAGTCAAGACTGGACAGGGAAGGAGTACCATTGCTTAAGAGTACTCTCGCAGTAACTATGGGTGAAGTTTCTCTCTGGAGCTATCTGATTGAATTGGTAGTAGATTAGATCGGTTTCCTCGTTATCGGAAATTGAGAGTTAAACAGGGTGGTACCACGACTCTCTCGTCCCTGCCGGATGAGAGAGTCGTTTATTATTTTAATATATTAAATATAGTATTAAGGAGGATTAAATATTGGTTATGAAAGAGAAATTAGAAGAACTTGAAGATTTAGCTATAGCAGATATTAAAGCAGCTCAAGACTTAGAACAATTAGAGTCAGTTAGGATTAAGTATTTAGGTAAAAAAGGAGAGTTAACAGAGATACTACAGAATATTGGGAACTTACCTCCTGAGCAGAGACCGGTGGCTGGTAAATTAGGAAATCAGCTTAAGGCAAAGTTAGAAGAAGAGATTGCTGCTAAGCAGAGTGAACTAAAAGAGGCAGCTAAACAAGCACGATTACAACAAGAGGAGATTGATGTAACTTTACCGGGGAGTGATTTTGAACTAGGGAGTAAGCATCCACTTACACAGATTATTGATGAGATTACTGAGATCTTCTTAGGTTTAGGCTTTGGTGTAGTAGAAGGTCCCGAGATAGAAGAGGATTACTATAATTTTGAAGCTTTAAATATTCCTAAATCACATCCAGCGCGTGATATGCAGGATTCATTTTATTTTTCAGAGGATATTCTGTTAAGAACACATACTTCTCCAGTACAGATTAGAACGATGGAGAATAGTGATGTGCCAATTAGAATTATTGCTCCAGGTAGAGTTTATCGTGTAGATGAAGTTGATGCTAATCACTCGCCTGTCTTTCACCAGGTAGAAGGCTTAATGATTGGTGATAATATTTCTTTTAGTAATCTTAAAGGTGTCTTAATTAAAGTAGTTAAAGAGTTATTTGGTGAAGAGCGAGAAGTTAGATTTCGGCCTAGTTACTTTCCTTTTACTGAGCCTAGCGCCGAGGTAGATGTTTCATGTGCTATCTGCGGCGGCGAGGGATGTAGTACTTGTTCGGATACAGGATGGTTAGAGATATTAGGTTCGGGCATGGTTCATCCGAGAGTATTAGAGATGTCTGGATTAGATCCTCAACAAGTAAGCGGTTTTGCTTTTGGAATGGGGATTGAAAGAATTGCCATGTTGAAGTACGGCATTACTGATATTCGGCGTTTCTATGAGAATGATCTGCGATTTTTAAATCAGTTTTAGAGATTAATTAAAGGAGGCTAGACAATAATGAAGGTATCATATCATTGGTTGCAAGATTATATAGACTTTGACTATACGCCGCAACAATTAGCTAAGCAATTAACAATGGCTGGTTTAGAGGTAGAAGGAATTAAAGATCAAGGTGCTAATTTAGAGGATATAATAGTAGGAAAAATTTTGGAATTAGAGGATCATCAAAATGCTGATAAATTATCGGTCTGTAAAGTTGATCTTGGTTCAAAGGTAGAGCAGATCGTCTGTGGAGCAGATAATATGGCTGTAGGTGATAAAGCACCGGTAGCGCCAGTTGGTTCAGTTTTACCCGGCGGCATGGAGATTGAAGAGGTTGAATTAAGAGGAGTTAAGTCGCGGGGAATGTTATGTTCAGCTGATGAGTTGGATTTACAGGAAGAACAAGCGGATGGTCTAATGATCTTAGATGATGATTTAGAAGTAGGTCAGCAGTTAATTAAAGAGTTAGGTTTAGATGATTATATTTTAGAACTAGACTTAACACCTAATTATGCTGACTGTTTAAGTATGATTGGAGTAGCCCGCGAAGTAGCAGCTATTACAGGTAATCAACTTAAACTGCCACAGCCTGATTTGGAAGCTAGTGGTCAATCAATTACTAACTTAACATCGGTACAGGTTGAAGATGAAGAGTTATGTCCTCGTTATACAGCGCGGGTAATTAAAGATGTAGAAGTTAAAGAGTCACCGCTATGGCTTCGTCAGCGTTTGGAGGCAGCAGGAATTAGACCAATTAATAATATAGTAGACATTACTAATTATGTATTAATGGAGTATGGCCAACCACTACATGCCTTTGATTATAATCAATTAGAGGAGAATAGATTGGTAGTACGTAGGGCCAAAGTAGATGAAGAAATTACTACTCTTGATGATGAGCAGCGAGAATTAGATGAAGATATGTTAGTCATTGCTGATGCTCAAAAACCAGTCTGTGTAGCAGGAGTAATGGGTGGTGCTAATAGTGAAGTAACTACCGAAACTACCGATGTATTATTAGAAGCTGCTTACTTTGATCCAGTTAGTATTAGACAGACAGCTAAGAAGTTAGCGGTGCATAGTGAATCTTCTCATCGTTTTGAACGCGGAGTAGATATTAATGGTACAGAGAAGGCAAGCAAGAGAGCGGTAGAGTTGATCTTAGAATTAGCTGGTGGAGAATTAGCCGAAGGAGTAATTGATAATTATCCTGAGCCTGTAGAGCCGATTGAGTTAGAAGTAAGTGTAGCTAGAGTTAATAACTTATTAGGAATTGAGCTAACTGCTCAAGAGATGGCTAATCTTTTAACTACTTTAGAGTTTGATGTACAGAAGCAGGGGGAGCAGTTAGCAATTACGGTACCTACCTTTAGAGGAGATATTAGTCGTGAGGCTGATATACTTGAAGAGGTGGCAAGGCTCTTTGGCTATAATCAAGTTGAAGCTTCTTTACCTACTGGTTCAATTTTACAAGGGAAGAAGACTGCTAGTCAGCAGATTGAGTCTAAGACACTAGATATTTTAACTGGATTAGGTTTGACAGAAGTGCAGAACTTTAGCTTCATTAGTGAGACAGCTTTTGATCGAATTAACTTACCACAGGATAGCGATTTAAGATCTACTGTGAAGTTAAATAATCCATTAAGTAGCGAACATGAAATTATGCGTACTACATTAATTCCGAGTATTTTAGATGTACTGAACCATAATCTTAATCAAAGTATAGAAGATGTAGAGATCTTTGAACTAAGTAAAGGGTTCTTTGCTACAGATAATAGACTTCCTGAAGAGAAGAAATTACTTGCTGGGGCAATTATGAGAGAAGCTAGTACAGAAGAATGGAATTTAGATGCTGGCAACTTCTTTAGAGCTAAGGGTAAGCTAGAAAGATATTTTGCAGAACTTAATATTAGTGATTATGATTTTGTAGCTGCTGAATGTCCAACATTTCATCCTGGTAGAACAGCAGAAATTAGGGTAGCGGGAGCGAAATTAGGTATCTTAGGTGAACTGCATCCGGATGTAATTGAAGAGTATGATCTATTAGATAGAACTGTACTGTTTGAATTAGACTTTTCATTACTATTAAATCAAGTTAGTGATCAGTTGAGTTTTGAGGAATTGCCTAAGTATCCTGCTTCTACTAGAGATATTGCTTTAGTAGTAGACCAAGATGTTTCTGCACGTAAAATAGAAGAGATAATTGAAGAGGTTGGCGGAGAATTATTAGAAAAGCTTGAGTTGTTTGACTTATATCAAGGTGAACAATTAGAAGAAGGAACTAAGAGTTTAGCCTATTCTTTAGTCTATCGTGCTCAAGATAGGACTTTAACTGATGAAGAGATTAATCAAGTACAAGAAGAGATAAAATCAGTTTTGAATTATGAAGTAGGAGCAGAGATTAGGAAGTAGTTAGATGATAGTTTAGGAGATGCTATACTTAATAGTTATAGTATCTCCTAATTTATTTAGATGTAGTGCTAAATTTAATTTTTTGTTCTTTTTCCTTGACAGATGTAGAATCAGATGTTAATATAATAAACGTCGCTTAATAGAGATATCGATTTTTTGCCCACAACTTTATACTCTATAATTACTGAGTTGAGTTGGTAGTTGATTAATCGATGGAGCGACTAAAATTAATTGCCATTTTTTCTTGACAAGTTATTTGTTCTGTGTTAGTATATTTAATGTCGCTTCTGAAAATGCGACAGCTTGTTACAAAAAATTAAAATTTGTTCTTGACATTTTTGTTTCTTTGTT
>JBNJEL010000026.1:0-22070 GCA_051745835.1 Bacillota bacterium | reverse complement strand
ATAAAGAACGCTTACAAGAAGAGAGCGGTTTGCCTACTATAGATGTACCTGTAATTGGGATTATTTCGCGGTTAGTAGAACAGAAAGGTTTAGATCTAGTTAACTTTATTATGGATGAATTGATGGTAGAAGACTTACAACTGGTGATTTTAGGTACTGGAGAAAAGAGATTTGAAGATAGGTTTAGTGAGTTAGCTGCTCAATATCCAACTAAGATAGCTACATATATTAAGTATGACACAGATTTAGCTCAAAAGATTTACGCAGGAAGTGATTTTTTTCTAATGCCCTCACAGTATGAACCATGTGGAATTAGTCAATTGATTAGTTTAAGATACGGTACTATCCCTATTGTTAGAGAGACTGGAGGGTTAAAAGATACAATTGAGCCCTATAATTTTCATACTGATCAAGGTACCGGTTTTACATTTAGTAATTATGATGCGGCTGAGTTGTTAACTGCAATTCAGAGAGGAATTGAAGTCTATCATCAACCACAGAAATGGAAGCAGTTAGTGCGTAGAGCTATGGAGTGTGACTTTAGTTGGCGCTCTTCAGCTCAAGAATATATTGAGCTCTATCAAAAATTAAGAACTAATTAATCTATTCAATATTTGCAGGAACACTATGTTTTAACTAGAAATAATATACAATAGAATAGGGTTGGTTTATGATAGATTTTAAGAAAGGGGTAAATGAATCAGTATGATTTCTGAGAACTTATTAAAGAAAGAAGTTGTCAAAGAGATTGATAATTTATTGGCTAAGAAAGAAGAGGTCTGCGATTGTGAGCAGTGTCGTAAAGATATGATTGCTTTGGCTTTAAGTAATTTAAAGCCGCGTTATGCTGGCACAGAAGCAGGAAAGGTTATTATTGAAAGTACTGATATTTCGAGTGAACAGACAAAGATGAATGTACTGAAAGTAGTTTTTGATGCGGTAAAGAAGGTAGATCAAAATCCACATCATGATTAATAATTACTTAAGTTAAGAGCTTCTTTCTCAGCGGAATTATCGAAGAAAGAAGCTCATTTTTGTTTATAACCAATTAGTATATTTTGATATAATAAATCGTTTTTGATATAATGAGTCAGAGAAATAGAAGGAGTTGGAAGTGAATGACTAATATAATCTTAGCCGCTTCAATTTTTATCTTAACTTATTGGGTTATTATTACTGAAAAGTTACCTAAAACTACTATAGCTTTATTTAGTGCCAGTTTAATGGTGTTATTTGGTATATTAAGTCAGCATGAAGCATTCTCTTATATTGATTTTAATACTATTGGTTTATTAATCGGAATGATGATTATTATAGCAATTACTAAACGGACTGGTTTCTTTCAATATCTAGCTATTAAATCAGCTAAGTTAGCTCAAGGTGATCCCTTAAAGATTTTATTAAGTTTTGCTGTAATTACAGCTATCTCTTCAGCTTTATTAGATAATGTGACAACGGTGCTACTAATGGTTCCGGTTACTTTATTAATTACTGATTCATTGGAGATAGATCCCAAACCATTCTTAATTACTCAGATTTTAGCTTCCAATATTGGTGGAACTGCTACAATGATTGGTGATCCACCTAATATTATGATTGGTAGTGCTACAGATTTGGGATTTATAGACTTTGTAATTAACTTAGCACCAGTAGTTTTGGTGATCTTTACTATTATTATTTTTATTTTAAAACAGTTTTATCAAGATCAATTAGAAGTTTCACAACGAGTAAAAAATAAGATTTTGAACTTTGATGAGGATAAAACGATTCGCGATAAAAAATTATTATTTAAATCAATTTTTGTATTAGGATTGACTATCTTAGGATTTGCCTTTCATCAACTTCTCCACTTAGAATCAGCTATTATTGCTATTTTAGGTGGAGCATTATTGTTAGTATTGAGTAATTTAGATCCTGAAGAGGTATTAGAAGATATTGAGTGGACTACTATCTTCTTTTTTGCTGGATTATTTGTTATTGTAGGTGCTTTAGAGGAAGTAGGAATTATTAAATGGATCGCTCATGAGATTTTAAGATTAACTCAAGGTAATGTGGTTTTAATGGCGATTCTAATACTATGGGTTTCTGCTTTAGCTTCTACTGTAATAGATAATGTACCTTTTGTAGCTACTATGATTCCAATTATTGAAACTTTTGAAACTACAGCTCCTTTTGAAGTAACTCCATTATGGTGGGCATTAGCATTAGGAGCCTGTTTAGGAGGTAATGGTTCTTTAGTGGGAGCTTCAGCTAATGTTGTGGTTTCTGGAATTGCTAAACAGCATGATTATCCTATTTCATTTAAAGAATATTTTAAAATTGGTTTTCCTTTAATGTTAATTATGATATTTATTTCGACGATCTATCTCTATTTAAGATACTTAATTTAAATAATTACTAGATTATATAATTAGATTCAGATAAAGTTATAGATTATTAAGATGGAGTTTATTTTTAAGCTCCATCTTTTTATTATTATTATAGTTTATAATTACTTAGTCACTTATGAACATAAAAAATCTAAAACAAATAAAACAATAAAAATCATTGTCGATTAAAAATCTTATTGATACAATAAATATAAACCGAGCTTAATAATAGTAAAGTAAAAAGGAGGAGTTAAATATAAATAATATATATATCTTAATTATTTTATATATTATTTGGATTATTTTGACTAGTAGTTTAACTTTAGAGTCATTGACTTTAGGATTAATGATTACATTATTAATAGGTTATATTGATAATCATGATTTTTCATTTAATATAGTCTTTAAAAAAGCAATTACTAAATTTGTATATCTTCTACAGTATGGTTTTTGGGTCTATTGGGAGATGTTAGAAGCAAGTTATAAAGTAAGTTATCATATTCTTGATCCTCGAACAAAATTTAAATCTGGAGTAGTTAAAGTACCTACTAAAGTAAGCGGTAATCATGAGCAGGTACAATTAATTATTTTAGCTAACACTATTACTTTAACCCCTGGTACGGTAACATTAGATCTTAATTTAGCTAATAAAGAGTTATATATTCTATGGTTGAATGTAAAAGCTAAAGATTATCGTACAATCCGAAAGATTATCCTACTGCGATTTGAAATGATTATTCGGAGGATTTTTAAATGATACTAACTATTATGATTATAATTATGATAACAGGATTATTAACCTTTTATAGAGTGATCAAAGGGCCAACAGTCTTCGATCGAATTATTGCTGCCGATTCAATTTCAGTAATGTTCTTGTTAATCTTAGTCTTACTTAGCCGTTACTTTCAACGTGAAATTTTTATCGATATTGCTCTTGTTTATTCAATTTTATTATTTATTGATGTCTTAATTATGTCAAAATATTTTGCTAAAAACAATATTAAATGCGATAGGAGGAATCGCGATTATTAAGTTAATCGGTTACTTATTTGTAATTAAGGGGACTTTCTTCTTTATAATAACTACTATAGGCATGATTCGCTTTGATGATTTTTATATCAAATTACACATTAGTTCTAAATGTTTAACTGCTGGAGGTATTTCACTATTAATAGGAATTATTATTTTGGAAGGATTAACGTTCTATTCATTAAAGTTACTACTAATTATTATCTTTTTAGTAATTACTAATCCAGTAGCGACTCATGCTTTAGCTCGTGCAGCTTATTATCATCAAGGTGGAGATAAGATCGATTCCGATTTAATAAGAGATGATCTAAAGAAAGATAGAGTTGGTGACTTATAATGAGAATAATGTTATATATTTTATTGCTATTTACTTTGATTTCAGCTTTTTATGCGGTTTTAACTTCTAATTTAATTAATTCGATCATTGGTTTATCAATTTTTAGTTTTAATTTAATAGTTATTTTTCTCATTTTACAAGCTCCAGATGTTGCTTTAGCAGAAGTGATTATTTCTAGCGGAATTACTACTGTATTATTTATAATTACTCTTGATAAGACAGGAGGTAGCTTATGAGAAAAGGATATATAGTAGTATTAATTTTAATCTTAGCTACTTTACTAATGATTAATTTAGTTCCGGTCTTATCTAATTTTAATAATCTTAATTCGTTAGCAACAAGTAGTCAACACTATATTGAACATGGTATTGAAGAGACGGGATCGATTAATTTAGTAACTAGTATCTTATTAGATTATCGCGGATTTGATACGTTAGGAGAGACAATTGTTATTTTTATAGTAGTTTCTACTATTACTGTTTTAGCAGTACCTAATTTAGGTTATAGAAATGATAATATCTGTTCGCCGATTGTTAAACAGAGTATTAGTATGATTATTCCGTTCCTCTATTTACTAGGTTTTTATTTAATAGCTTATGGGCATCTATCACCTGGAGGAGGCTTTACTGGAGGAGTTTTAATTGCCATTACTTTTATCCTGTTGGCAGTTATTTTTGGCGTAGGTTATATTAAAGCTGAAGCCAGACGAGAATTAATCAGTAGATCATTAATTGAAAATTTAGCTGCTTTAGGATTTGTTATATCAGGGATGGTTGGTATAGCTGCAGGTTATAATTTTTTAAGTAGTGGACAATTAGGGTTAAGTTTTGGGTCGCCTGGTAACTTAGTTAGTGGAGGATTAATTCCTATCTTTAATTTAATGATTGGTATTAAGATTGGAGCAGGTATGTCAGTAATTTTCAGTCATTTAATAAAGGAGGAGTAAGATGAAAGCAGGGTACTGCAGTGTAATTATACTATTTTGTTTAGGTTTATATACAATTGTAGCTTATCGCAACTTAATCAAAATAATTATTGGCATCAATATCATGGAATCATCTTTAATTTTATTATTAATTATAGGAGGTTATCGACCCCAAGGAGCAGCACCAATTATTACTCGTCCTTTTGAAAAAGTGGTCGATCCACTCCCGCAAGCTTTAGCATTGACTTCTATTGTAATTGGAGCTAGTATTACTGCTTTAATGTTATTTTTAGTAATTAAACTTAATAAAGAGTATGGTACTTTAAATATAGATGAAATTAGGAGGCTGCGTGGATGACAGAAGTAATCGGATTATTACTATTACCTTTAATTACAGCTATTATAATTCCATTAATTGATTATTACTTTTTTCAGCTAGTCAAAAAAGTAATTGTAATTAGCGGAATTTTTAATCTCTACTTAGCTGGTGAAGTATTATTAAGGGTAAACCAGGCTCCATTAACTTATAACCTGGGCAGTTGGGGAGAAAAGATTGGAATTAATCTAGTAATTGATCCCTTCAGCGCAGTGATAATTGTTGTAATTAATTTTGTTGCTTTAACGGTGATTCTTTATTCTGTTACTTATATCAATCAAGAAGAGAAGAAGTATTATATGTTAGTACTTTTATTAATTACAGGTATGTTAGGTTTAACTGCTACTGGGGATTTATTTAATATGTATGTGTTTATTGAGATTATTTCTATTACCTCCTGTTCATTAGTAGCTTTTAGAAGAGAGGCTACTTCTTTTGAAGCAAGTTTTAAATATTTGTTTATGAATTCGGTTAGTGCTATCTTGATTTTGTTAGCTATTATTTTAATTTATCAGACTAGCGGAACACTAAATTTAGCTGGGTTAGTAATTACAGAGATTCCAACAACCTTTAAAGGAATTATTTTAGTGTTATTATTGGTAGGTTTTAGTGCTAAATTTGCAATTGTTCCCTTTCACGGTTGGCTGCCAGGAGTTTATTCAGCTGCTCCTAATCCAATTAGTGCTCTATTAGCTGGAATTGTAACTAAGATCTATTTGTACGCATTGATTAGATTACTTTTTATCTTATTCTCTATTCCAGAATTAATTGCTTATCATCTAGATGTTATCTTGATTTATGGTGGAGTTATTACTTTATTAGTAGGTCATTTACTTGCTTTTAAACAAGAGAAGCTAAAACGACTTTTAGCTTATTCTAGTATTGCTCAGATGGGATATATAATTATTGGTTTAGGGTTATTTAGTGCAGCGGGATTAAAAGCTAGCATTTACTATATGATTAGCCATGCGGTAATTAAAACAGCTCTTTTCTTAGGGGCAGGACTTTTTATGCGGCAGACGGGACAAGATAGAATAGCTAGTTATCGAGGGTTAGGTCATAAATCACCATTAGTAACTGGTATCTTTACTATTAGTGCTATTAATATGGTTGGATTACCTCCCTTTAATTACTTTATTAATAAGTGGTTATTAATTAAAGCAATAGCAGAACAACAGATGATAATTCCTGTTATTTTTATCTTGATTGGCACGTTGCTTTCAGCTAGTTATTATTTTAGAGTAATTATCTTACTTTATAGTCAAGAAGCAGAGAGTAATAAGCAAGAGGTTAAAAGTATTACCTGGCAGCTAAAAACTCCTTTATTCTTATTAACTGCTTCTTATATTTTACTATTTATAGCACCTAATTTACCATTAGTTACTGAAATTATGGAGCAAATACCTAAATTTTTATTAAAGCCACTTAATTATTATCAGATTCTGATGGGAGGTTAGGGCAATGGTTAATCCAGGATTAATCTATTTATTAGGTTTAGTAGGAGGAAGTTTTTTTAAGAATAAGTATTTAGAGGAGATTACAGCAGTTGTAATTTCCGTATTAGGATTAATTATAACTTATAATCTATCTATTAGTGATCAATTAGTAGTTTCGTTATTAGATTTTGAAGTAGTATTATTAGAGGTTACATTAGTAAGTAAAATAATTGGAGTGACCTTTGCTTTATTTGGATTACTAAGTATAATTTATTCTTTAACAGTAGCTACTAGGAATTTTTATCGATTTTATTATATTTATTTAGCTGGTTCGATGGCAATTTTATTTGTAGGAGATTTATTTTCATTCTATATTTGTTGGGAATTAATGACAATTAGTTCGTTTTTTTTAATTATCAATAATAATCAAGCAGTTACAAATAAAACTGGCTATTTCTATTTTATGATGCATCTTGTAGGAGCAATGAGTTTATTATTAGGTATCTTAATTCAATATCAACAAAGCGGCAGCATGGAATTAGTTAGAGTGGAGTATGGTTTAATTTTCTTTATTTTAGCAGTAGGAATTAAATTAGCAGCAATTGGATTTCACACTTGGCTACCTAGAAGTTATTCATCTGCTTCATTTTATGTTAGTGTCTTACTTTCTGCTTATACAACAAAAGTTGGCGTTTATGCTCTCTATCGATTATTAGGAACGGTTGAACTATTAGGCTATATTGGAGTAGCTACAGCAGTAATTGGTGTATTTTTAGCATTACAACAATCGCAGCTAAGAAAGTTATTGTCATATCATATTGTTAGCCAGATCGGCTATATGATTGTAGCTGTTAGCTTAGGTACTGAATTGGGAGAGTTAGGTAGCTTCTTACACTTAGTTAATAATATACTCTATAAAGGTCTGTTATTTATGGTAGTAGGAGTAATAATTTATACTACTGGCACAGAGAATTTACTTAATTTAGGTGGTCTTCGAAAAAAGCTGCCGCTGACTACTTGTTATCTATTGGTGGCTGCTTTAGCTATTGGCGGAACACCTTTATTTAGTGGTTATATTAGTAAATCAATTATTAAAAAAGCAGTAGATAATTCGTTATTATCTTGGGGATTACATTTAGCTAATATTGGAACCTTGCTTTCGTTTTTAAAGGTGATCTATTTTGGTTTTATACAGCAAAATAAGCAGTTAGAATTAAAAAAAAGACCAACTACTACAATGCTGATTAGCATGGGGTTAGTCTCAATAGTAATTATTTTATTAGGTATTAAGCCTTATCTGATAACAAGAATGTTAGGAATAGAGATACCAATTAAGCTTTTTACTATTCATTCTCTTTGGGGAGCTATTGAACCTACGTTATTAGCATTCTTGATTTTCAAAGTAGGATATGATTGGATTAAACCCCATCAGATTACAGATAATCAAAGTGATATCTATAGTTTGTTAGGTGTAGGAGTAAAACAGTTAGCTTTTTGCTTACAACGCTTACAGAATGGGAATTTAAGCAGATATCTACTGTGGTTATTGACGACTTTAGTGTTATTATTAATTGGAGTAATGATTTAAAATTTAAAATATAAGAAGGAAGTGATCAATTAGTGCCTAAATTTACAGAAGCTCAATTATTAAGATTTTTAGGTAGATTAGCTAATAAGTGGGGAACAGGTCATCAAAGTATAACAAAGATTCTAACTAAAGTAGAACAATTTTTAGAAGAGAAGAAGGAGAAGATTGACTTTTTAGATCGTGTGCATTTATTGGTGGCAATGTTAAAAGATCATTCTAATCAACAGTTTTATATTGATGATGGAACATTAGGTTTAATTATAGCCTGTTTAGCTTATCTAGTACTGCCGACAGATTTAGTGCCTGATTTTATTCCAATTGTCGGTTTTACGGATGATGCAGCTGCCTTTACAATTGTTTTTAATCAGCTGTCATCTGAGATTGAGCGCTATCGTAAATGGAAAGATGATTTGGCAACAGAGGAGAATACTATCTGTCTTGATTAGTAATTAACTGGGCTATAAATTAGTCCAGTTATTTTTATTTGTTATTTTATCTATTTTGAGTTATAATTTCATTTGGTTAAAGTATTAAATCAGAAAATATTAAAATGCAATAGGAGGATTTAAGATGAGTAGGAAACCTAGCTTTTTAGAAGCACTATTACCAGTTTTAATTACAGCAATCTTGCTATTTACAGGGATTGTTTTTTTAGGAATTGATCCTCATATTCTATTAGTTTTAGGGACAGTTGTAGCAGGAGGATTAGGTATCAAATTAGGCTATAGCTGGAAGGAACTTGAAGAAGGATTAATAGAGGGCATTAATGTAGCTATGAGTTCAGTTATTATTTTATTAATTATTGGAATTGTAATTGGTAGTTGGATTTTAAGTGGAACAGTACCAACGATGATCTACTACGGAATGCAGCTTTTATCTCCTAGTATCTTCTTAGTAGCTACTGTTTTAATCTGTTCGATTGTTTCAGTAGCAAGTGGTAGTTCTTGGACAACAGCAGGGACAATTGGAATTGCCTTAGTTGGAGTTGGTCAAGGGTTAGGAATTCCTTTACCGATGGTGGCAGGAGCAATCATTTCTGGCGCTTATTTTGGAGATAAGATGTCACCATTATCGGATACTACTAATTTAGCGCCGGCGATGGCAGGTAGTAATCTTTTCGAACATATTAAGCATATGACTTATACTACTGTACCAGCTTATGTTATTTCATTAGTTATCTATGGTTTCTTAGGCAGTGGTTTTGGGGGAGAAAATTTAGATACAGCTAAGATTAATTTAATGTTGAATACATTAAACGAGACCTTTACTATTAATCTTTGGATGTTATTACCTGCGGTAGCGGTCTTTATGATGGCGGCTAAGAAGTTACCGGCGATACCAACTTTAATTGCTGGTTCGATCTTAGGCGGTATCTTTGCTATGTTATTTCAGGGAGCTGATTTTTCAGAAGTTATCAATGTAATGCATTATGGCTACCAAAGTGAAACAGGAGTAGAGATTATAGATCAACTCTTAACGCGTGGCGGTTTAGATGGCATGATGTGGACGATTTCTTTAATTCTTTGTGCTTTGGCATTTGGCGGTATTCTAGATCAGATTTCGGTACTGGAAGTAATAGTTAATCGGATCTTAACTTTAGCTAATACTACTGGTAAATTAATTGCTTCTAATATTCTATCTTGTATCGGAGCTAATGCACTGTTAGGTGATCAGTTTCTGTCGATTATTGTACCGGGAAAGATGTATAAAGCAGCTTATGATAAGCAAGGGTTAGCATCAAAGAATCTATCGCGAGTTTTAGAGGACGGCGGTACTTTAACAGCAGTCTTAATACCGTGGACTGCTGGTGGAGCGTATATGGCTTCAACTCTAGGAGTAGATACTTTAGCCTATGTACCATATACTTTCTTTAATTTATTAGTACCAATTATCTCTATTATCTATGGATTTACTAATTTTACAATTGAGAAAGTTAATTAATTGTACGTTAATAGATCCTCTAGTTGTAATTAGGACTAGGGGATTTTATTTATCTGACTGAATAAAGAGGAGTTTTACTTCACCTCTATAATACATTATTATATAGCATTCTAAAATTTTAGAGTTAATAAAGATTACCTTTAATATCTTTATTTCTTTTCAATCGGTGTTTAATCTATGCTAATTCGTGGCTTAACTTATCTTTTATAATTGGAATTTGTAGTTATAAAATTAATAAATTAGCAGAAAGGATGGAGTAGAGTGAAGTATATTAGTACTAGAGATAATTATGAACCAGTAAGTGCTGCCGAAGCAATTAAATTAGGAATGGTGCCGACAGGAGGTCTTTTTGTTCCAGAGGAGATTCCTCAATTTAGTACAACTGAGATCTACCAGATGGTTGATAGTTCTTATCAAGAGATAGCTCAAAAAGTATTAAGTAAGTATCTAACTGATTATAGTACTGCAGAGATTAAAGAAGCGATTAGTAAAGCTTATAGTGATAATAATTTTGATGAAGCTGAAATTACCCCTTTATATAAATTAAGTGATCAAAGTCATATTTTGGAGTTATGGCATGGGCCCACAGCTGCTTTTAAAGATTTAGCACTCCAAATTATGCCTTATCTACTATCGCAAGCGGTGGAAAAGTTAGCACTTAAGCAGGATATCTTAATTTTAGTTGCAACTTCGGGCGATACTGGCAAGGCTGCTCTGGAAGGATTTAAAGATGTTGAGCGGATTAAGATTGTAGTCTTTTATCCCGATGAAGGAGTTAGTAAGATTCAAGAGCGACAGATGCGGACTACTGGTGGTGAGAATACAGAGGTTGTAGCGGTAGAGGGTAACTTTGATGATTGTCAAAATAGTGTTAAGGATATCTTTGGCGATCAAGAATTTAAGCAGGTAGTTAGCGAAGCGGGTTATCAGTTCTCCTCTGCTAATTCGATTAATTGGGGACGATTAGTACCGCAGATTGTCTATTACTTTGTTGCTTATTCGCAGTTATTAGACCAAGGTGAGATTAAACGTGGTGATAAGATTAACATTACTGTACCGACAGGTAATTTCGGTAATATCTTAGCTGCTTATTATGCTTATCGGATGGGACTGCCGGTAAATAAGTTTATCTGTGCTTCAAATGATAATAAGGTGTTAACTGATTTCTTACAGACAGGCACTTATGATAAGAAGAGGGAGTTTAAGAAGACAATCAGTCCTTCGATGGATATTTTAATCTCTTCTAATCTAGAGAGATTTCTCTTTGAAGTAACTAACCATAACGCTAATAAGGTAAATAGTTGGTATCAACAGCTAGCAGAGTCAGGTAGTTTCAGTGTTGATCAAGAGACTCATAAGAGAATTTCTGAATTATTTGTTGGTCGGTTTGCTACTGAGGAAGAAACTAAGGAGACAATCGGTGAAGTCTATGAGGCTAATGATTATTTAATCGATACACATACAGCGGTAGCGGTTAATTCTTATCAGCAGTATGTAGCTGATTCAGCAGATAAGACTGTTACTGTGATTGATTCTACAGCTAATCCGTATAAGTTTGCTGCTACTGTACTAGAAGCAATTGATTCTTTAGAGGAAGTTAATAAGTTAGATGAGTTTGAAATCTTAGATAAGTTGGCTGCCAAGAGTGATACAGAGATTCACACTGGTTTAAATAATTTAGATCAGGAGCAGATCCAGCATGACTATCACTGTCAAGTTGATGAGATTAGAGTATTGCTTAAAGAATTAATCACTGATTAATTAAATAGTTCATTAATTAATAAACCACAGAGAAAATTCTCTGTGGTTTATTAAGCTCTACATCTTATATTGCGAGCTATAAACTTCTTTACTTTGGTCATCAATTAGTTCAATTGTATCTAGATGTTGGTTTTCTTGGTTAATAGTTATATTGTACATCCGTTCATAGTATTCTTGAACCATTCTTTGGGCAGAAAATTGTTGGTGAGACATATCGATACTAGCCTTCATCATCTCTTGCCATTGTTGTGGCTGATCATAATAAGTTGGAATTACTTCATTATAGATGATGTCATAGAGTGCTTTTAGATCTCGTTCATCTTCGCTTAAGTGATTATACTCTTGATGTAGTATTTCATCAATAAGCCAACCACTAACTCCATGTTCTGGGCCTTCAGCTAACCAGCCATCAACTACACTTAAATTTAACACACCATTCATTGCTGCCTTCATTCCCGAAGTACCGCTTGCCTCTAGTGGACGACGCGGATTGTTAAGCCAAACATCACAGCCTTGGACTAATTTGCGGGCAATTCTCATATCATAATTTTCTAAGAAGACAACACTATCTTTATATTTTTGATCCATCTTTACTAGGTTTTGAACAATATCTTTTCCTGATTCATCATTAGGATGAGCTTTACCAGAGAAGATTAACTGTAATTTTCCTTCGCGTAAGAGAGGATCGATTGTATCAGCATCTCTAAAGATTAATTCACTACGCTTATAAGGGGCAGCTCGACGAGCAAAACCAATAATTAAGCAATCAGGATCTAAGTTGGCACCATGCTTATCTTTAACGTAATTAACTAAATCTTGCTTTAATTGATAATGAGGCTGCCAGAGATCTTGATTTGTTTGATAAGCACTTCTGATTTTAGTTGCTTGCCAGGTGTCAACATGAACACCATTGGTAATTCCGATTATTGGGGCTTTATTATCGATATCCTTCCACATTTCTTTAGTTGTTTCCTGGTGTAGATCAGAAACACCATTAGTAATTGATGATAAACGCAAGCCAGCTACTGTCATGTTAAAGGGATTTCCTCCAATATCTTTCATTTGGCTGTAATTGAGTTGATTATAAGCTTGCATCTGTTGGAGTAAGCGGTGTTCATGAACTTCATTACCGGCTCTAACAGGAGTATGAGTAGTAAAGATTACTTCATCTCTAGTAGCCTGGTAAGCTTTTTCAAATGATTGACCTGTTTTCATCTTCTCTTTAATTAGTTCTGTACCAGCTAAGACAGCGTGTCCTTCGTTGAAATGATACTTATCGACTTCAATACCTAATTTTCTTAGTGCTTTAATACCACCAATTCCTAAGACCATCTCTTGAGCTAATCTGTTTTGGTTATTGCCGCCGTATAATTTATCTGTAATCCAACCATACTCACTATCAGGAAAGTTAGTATCTAATAGATAGAGCGGTGCGTTCTCAAATTGATCGGCTAATTTAACCTTACACGGCACATTTTCTCCGCCAATATTTACTTCAACTGTAACTCCAGTATCAGTTAAGAACTCATAATCGAAAGAGGGAAAGGAGTCATAAGGTCGTCCATCTTCTCCAATATATTGCTGAGTATAATCCTGCTCCCATAACATTCCAATTCCTACTATTGGTAAATCTAGATCATGAGCCGCTTTAAGATAATCGCCAGCTAAGACACCTAATCCTCCGGAATAGATAGGCAGCTTCTCATTAATTCCGTATTCCATACAAAAATAAGCAACGCGAGGTTTTTTCTGCACAGTAATCCTCCTTTATTTCATTATAATAATTTATTAAACGATATGTTGATAGATAACTTTTGCTCTTATTATTCTACACTTTAGGATTTATATGTATAGTTTAAGTTCTTTACTCTGTAGTTGACTATAATTAGGTTGACAATCAATAATAGATAATATATAATCAATATATGAACAGATATTCATATATAATTTTTAAATTAATACTGACTAATTTAAGTTAGTAAATTTTATTAGTGAGGTGAGTAAACTAATGACTAAGCAGAGTAAAGAAGCTTTACCAAATTTGCAACAAGAGTTTATCTTAGAAGGTTTAAGTTGTGCTCAGTGTGCAGCTAAGATGGAGCAAAAGATTAAACAGTTAGATAATATTCGCGAAGCTGAGATTAATTTTGCTCTTAAAAAGTTAGTAGTTAAGATTAAAGATGAAGAAAAGCAAAAAAGGACAATTGAACAAATAAAACAGATAGTTACTACAATAGAAACAGCGGTGGAATTAAAGCCGCATCAAAACCAAAAGAAAGAGCCTCAAGTAGAGAATGATTTTAAGCAACTGCTTAAAAAGGGAGGATTAAAGATAGGATTAGGTGCAGTTATTTTTGCTCTAACTTTAATTGGTCAGTTTAGATTCGAAGTGGAATTATTACTATTTGTAACTGCTTATCTGATCTTAGGTTGGAGTGTGATTAAGCAGGCAGTGGTTAATTTAGCTAATCGGGAAGTTTTTGATGAGAACTTTCTAATGGTAATTGCTACACTTGGTGCTTTTGCAATTCAAGAGTATCCAGAAGCCGTAGCTGTAATGTTATTCTATCAATTAGGAGAGCTGTTACAGGAGCTAGCTGTTAATCGTTCGCGACAGTCAATTACTGAGTTAATGGAGATCAAGGCTGATTATGCTAATCTAAAGGTAAATGGCGAAATTAAACAGGTGTCCCCAGATCAAGTAGAGATTGGTGATCAGATTATAATTAAGCCGGGAGAACGAGTACCGGTAGATGGAGAAATAATTAGTGGAGAATCGTTGGTAGATACATCTGCTTTAACCGGTGAATCCCAACCGCGCCGTGTTAGTCCGCAAGATGAAATTTTAAGTGGTTCAATCAATCAAAGTGGCAGTTTGACAGTGAGAGTAACTGAGGAGTTCAGTAATTCTACTGTAGCTCGAATCCTGGATCTAGTGGAGCATGCTAATGCTAAAAAAGCACCTACCGAACAGTTTATTACTAAGTTTGCTCGTTACTATACACCGCTAGTGGTGTTAGGAGCATTAATTGTAGCAGTTGTTCCGCCGCTTTTAATTACCGGTGCTTCATTTAGTGAATGGTTTTACCGCGGTTTAATCTTTTTAGTTATCTCTTGTCCTTGTGCTCTTTTAATCTCAATTCCGCTAGGTTTCTTTGGCGGGATAGGAGCTGCTTCTAAGCGTGGAGTATTAATTAAAGGTGGTAATTATTTAGAAGCGTTGAATAATTTGGCTGCGGTAGTCTTTGATAAGACCGGAACATTAACTAAGGGTGAATTTGAAGTTAGTGAAATAGTAGTAGTTAATGGCTATACTGAGGATCAAATTTTAGCTTTAGCTGCTCAAGCAGAGGCTCATTCGACTCATCCAATTGCCGAGTCAATTCTTGCTGCTTATCACTCTAAAGTCGATAGTACACAAATTGAAGAGTACCGTGAACTTTCTGGTCAAGGAATTAAAGCTGAAATTAATGGACAGGAAGTCTTAGTTGGTAATGATAGATTATTATCCTCGCATGGAGTAGATTATTCTCGACCGGATAGTCAAGCAGGAACTATAGTAAATGTAGTTGTTGATGGTGAATACTGCGGATATATTCTGATTGAAGATCAATTAAAGGAAGATGCTCAATCGGCAATTAGTAATTTAACAGAATTAGGAGTTAGAGAAGTGAGTATGTTAACCGGTGATAATCAACAGACAGCTGATTATGTAGCACAAGAATTAGGTTTAGATAATTACTATGCTGAATTACTGCCAGATCAGAAAGTGGAACAGTTAGAGAAAATATTAGCTAATCATGAAAGAAAAGTAGCTTTTGTTGGTGATGGAATTAATGATGCTCCAGTTTTAGCCCGAGCTGACATCGGAGTAGCGATGGGTGGTTTAGGTTCTGATGCTGCAATAGAAGCAGCTGATGTAGTATTGATGACTGATGAGCCTAATCAGTTAGCTAGAGCTGTCGAGGTTGCTCGAGAAACTAGGAAAATTGTCTGGCAGAATATCTTAATTACATTAGGAGTTAAGGGTGCTGTTTTAAGTTTAGGAGCTTTAGGAATGGCTACGATGTGGGAGGCAATCTTTGCTGATGTAGGAGTTGCATTATTAGCTGTACTTAATTCAGTTCGCATTATTAGAAACAATTAGACTAATTATACTATAAAATTTGAATTTTTGGTAGTTGATTCTTGACAGAATGGTTATAATATAGTATAATATTAAGTGCACTGGAAATTAGAAATATTGAGAAATATCGTTTGAGGAGGTATGAATTATGGTATCATTAAGTGAAATTGTTGGTGAAGAAGCTGAGGAAGACATTTCTACGAACGTTGAGCAAGAAAGTTCTGAAGAAGCTACTGAAGAAGTAGTTACAGAAGCTAATGGAGATGAATCTGGAACAGTAAAGTGGTTCGATACTAAGAAAGGTTATGGCTTTATCGAACAAGAAGGTGGAGATGACATCTTCGTTCACTATACTGCAATCGAAGAAGAAGGATTTAAAGATTTAGAAGAAGGACAAGAAGTAAGCTTTGATGTTGTTGAAAGCGAAAAAGGTTTACAAGCTGAGAATGTAACTAAGCTATAATTAATTATATTCCTTGTCCCAAAAGGTCTAGGTGGTTTTGCCACCTAGACCTTTTGTTAATTAAGCAGGAGATTAATTTTTGATTGAGAATAATGGTACAGGGGTGAGAGAATGAAAAGATTAAAAAGTAATTGGTATCGTTATTTAGTAGTTGTGATTTTGGGAGTGATTTTAGGAGTAAGTGTAGTACAATCAGCAGCTTTAGCACAGGATGAAGTCTTTAAACGCAATTTCTTTGCTGATATTGCTTCTGAAGTTGATTCAGCAGTAGTTAAAATTAATGCTAAAATTAAAGTAGATTCTGAAGATTTAAAAGATCATCCACTCTATAAAGATCCATTCTTTAGAAGATTTTTTGAAGAACAGCCCCCCTTTGATAAGCAAAATCCACAGCTTAGACAAGGTTTTGGCACTGGATTTATTATCAGTGAAGATGGCTATATTTTAACTAATGAACATGTAATTCATCAAGCTGATGAAGTTACAGTTAAATTAAGTGATCGTAAGGAACCTGTGAATGCAGAGGTAATTGGTTCTGATTATAGTTTGGATTTAGCAGTTTTAAAGATCGATGTCAATCACGATTTACCAACAGTAGAGTTAGGAGATTCAGATCAGATTCAGCCTGGTGATTGGTCGATAGCAATTGGTAATCCGTATGAACTCAACCATACTGTGACTGTGGGAGTAATTAGTGCTTTAGGTCGACCACTTAAAGTTAGGCAGGGGGAGCGACCGCGAGTCTATAAGAATATGATTCAGACTGATGCAGCAATTAATCCTGGTAATAGCGGTGGGCCACTGCTAAATATTGAAGGTGAAGTTATTGGAATCAATACCGCTATTAATGCTCAAGCACAGGGAATTGGTTTTGCTATTCCAATTAATGAAGTAAAACAGGTGTTAGATGAGCTTAAAGAGCAAGGTAAGGTAATTAGACCATGGATGGGAGTCTATATGCAATCAGTAACTAAAGAGATTGCTGATTACTTTGATTTAGAAACGGAACAAGGTGCCTTGATAGCTGATGTAATGCCGAATAGTCCAGCATCCGAAGCGGGACTGCAGGCAGGAGATGTAATTATTGAAGCTAATAAGCAGGAGATTAATTCTCCGCAAGAAGTAGTTGACTTGGTAAATGATTCTCAAGTAGGTCAGCGTTTGGTATTAAGAATTATCAGAGATAATCGTAAACGATTTGTAACTTTAAGATTAGATGAGCGTCCTAATGAATATTAAGTTGTAGAATAATTTTTTATAAGGGCAGCCGCGGGGCTGTTCTTTTATTTTACTAAGAGGGATTGGTAATTGTTAATTATGAAAGGTTATGTTATAATTTAAAATGATAATATGATTTTTATGGGGAGGGCTTTAGTAATGGCTAATAATGAAGATCAACAGCAGATTACAGAAAGAAAAATTGGAGAATTTATGGATCAATTTGCTTCTGAAAGTCCAACACCAGGTGGCGGTAGTGCAGCTGCTTTAAGTGGTGCTTTAGGAGCTGTTTCTACTTGTATGGTTGGTTCTTTAACAGTAGGTAAGGAGCAATATGAAGATGTAGAAGAGGAGATGGAAGAAGTAATTGAGGCTACTACTAGCTTAAAGGAAGATTATCTCGATTTAGTTGATCAAGATATGGAAGTCTTTGGTATCTACATGGATGCTTTACAGATGCCAAAAGAGACTGAAGAAGAACAGGCTCAGCGTGCTAAGGCTTTAAAGGAAGCTTCAATTGAAGCAACTGAGGTTCCATTTGCTATGGCGCAAAAGAGTCTTGAGATTATGAAGCAGGCTTTAGTAGCTGCTAAGCACGGTAATACTCATGCAGTCAGTGATGCCGGCGTAGGAGCGATTGAAGCGTGGGCAGCATTGGAAGCAGCAGAGTTAAATGTTAATATTAATCTATCGAGCATGGATGATGAAGAGTATGTTAGTCAAAAAAGAGCTGAGATGAAAGAGTTAAAGTCAGAGGCTAAAGAGTTAAAAGAAGAGATCTTAAAGATTACTAATGAAAAGATAGGTTAAGGTACAAAAAAGCCAGCGGATTTAACCGCTGGCTTTTATTTATAGAGCAAAGATGTGATTATCAATTCGAGTTACTGTAGTTCTATTCCAAATCCAATTATAAGGAGAGTAAATTTTAGCTGGATTGTAGAAGAATAGAGAATTACGAGTAGGATCCCAACCATTGAGTGCAGCTTGAGCTGCTTTGATTGATTCTTGATCAGCTGGTTGATTAATCTTACCATTGTTGACTGGTTCAAAAGCTAGTGGCTGATAAATTACATTAGAGATAGTATCAGGGAATTCGTCATTTTGCACTCGATTAATTACTACTGCTGCTACCCCTACTTTTCCTTTAAAGCTTTCTCCTCTTGCTTCTGCTCTCACTAATCGAGCTAAAAGATCTAAGTTTTGATTGTGGGAGCGATTATTTTGTAAGTTATCAGGTATTTGTAATTGCTGACCAGGAACAATTAGATTAGACCAGTGATTATTTGCTTTCTTAATCTGATTAACCGTTGTTTGATATTGACGAGCAATTTTCCAAAGACTTTCTCCTGATTGTACAGTATGATTGACGGAACCAAATGCTATACCAGATGATGTAAGAAGTAACATCATAATTAAACCTACTGTTAACTGTAATTTATATCTAGTCATTACTTTCTCTCCTCCTTCCTATATTCGTTACTGAAACTATTATAGCAGTTGGGTTATTATTTGTCATTAGTATTTATAACCAAGCTATTATAGTAGAGAGGAGAAAATTTAAAGTAATTAATGATATTTTATGAGTTAATTGGTTACTTTAAGAAATAGGAGTTGATAAGATGCAATTTAGAGATCAGTTAATTGCTGCTATTAAAGATGACCCCGATGTGTTTAATGAAGTGCGTAAAGAGATTATTGTCTCTTACTTTGACCGTACTGCTGGTCAAGAATTAGAAGAGTATATTCATAGTCCAGAAGAGTCAGACTTTTTAGAAGAACAATCTGATGAAGAAATTATTGCTGCTGTAACTGCTAACTTAAAGTATTTAGTAGAATATGTTATAGAGAATGAAGAACGTGGAGTTTAAGTTGGATTATTGGTTTCCAAACTTTAGATGTTCTTGGTACTGATCAATTAGAGCTTGGACATACTCTTGGCGGGTTATTTTTTGGTTAACTAGCTTATAGATTAACTTCGATTCCTGTTTTAATTTCTTCATTATTTGTCAGCCCCTTTTACACTTTTAATATTATTCTGTTAAGCTAATCCTTATTTCATACTAGTACATTCTAACAAGGATAAAGTTGGTGTCGGTGGTTTGGAATTTATAGCGTAATTTAGCATAAAATTTAATTTAACTCATATACTATTTAAAAAGAACTAGGAGGTGTAATAGTTAATGAGAGCAACAGGAATAGTAAGAAAGATAGATAATCTAGGTCGAGTAGTAATACCTAAAGAGATTCGCCAAGAGATGAAGATAAATAACGGTAATACATTAGAGATATTTGTAGATCGTGATGATAGTGTGATCTTAAAGAAGTATAGTCCGGTCGAAGAGCTTGAGAAATTAAGTGATTATGTAGCTACATTAGCTGATACAACTGAGTGTGATATTTTAATAACTGATACTGATAAGGTGGTAGCTAGTTCAAAGAATTTAGAGCAATACCAACAGCGGGCAATTGGTTTAGGGATTAAAGATATAATGAAGGGTAGAAATACTAAGATTGTAGATGAAGCTACTAAAGCTGATATTTGTGAAGATTATGAAGGAGAAGAAGAGGTTTTGGGAGCGATGTTAGTAGCGCCGATCTTAAAACAGGGAGATGTTTTAGGAGCGGTAGTGTTAATTAGAGCTGATCAAAAATTAGGTGAGTATGAGAGTAAAGTTGCTGAAACTACAACGAAAATTTTGAGCAAGCAGTTAGGACTATAGTATTTATAATTTAGATTAAGTTTAAGTAGAGCCTTCTTGTTAGGAGGCTCTTTTTGTATGTAGTTGATAAATTATTAAATATTTGGTATAATTAAGCCGTAATCTAAGGTGATCAGGGGAGTGATAGTAGATGATGCATGGCTGGGGCTATAGTTTTAATAGAATGTTAGGTGGTGGCCATTTAATGATGTTTATTTTAGGATTGATAGTGATTGGTTTAGTAATTTATATTGTTAAGAATGATTCATCCGGTAATCAAACATTAGAAGATAGCCCTCTAGAGATAGCTAAACGCAGGTATGCTAAAGGTGAGATTAGTAAAGAGGAGTTTGAAGAGATTAAACGGGAGTTATAAAAAATTATCTTTAGTCTATACTATAGTTAAAAGCAAGTCTAGGAGTGGCTGAAATGTTGCAAAGAAGAGGATTAATAATCTGTGTTTTAGTGGTGATGGTCTTTACTATTAGCTGTAGTAATAAAGAGCAGCCTAAAGCACCACAGAATTCACTACCTACTTCACTACAGGAGTTAAATCAGGAAGCTAATAGTTTGATTTCTGATTTAGAAGAAAGGGTCAAAAAAGAAACCGAAGAGAAAATCAACGCTAAAGAAGAGCAGAGTAATGGAGAACAGAATAAAGAAGAAAATAAGAAACAAGAAGATGAAGAATCTAAACAAAAGAGTAAATCTCAAACAGAAGATAAGAAGAAAGATAAACAGAAAGAAAAAAAGAAGTTCTATAAAGAGGTAGAGTCAGCAGTTAGGAAGTTACATCAAAATTGGAATAAGTACGAGAGTGAAGAAGAGCCAGCAGCTAAAGTAAATCAACAGGTAGAAAGTAATCTTAATTGGGTAACAGAGGCAGCTGGTAAGAAAGAGTTAGCGTCTACTTTATTAGCGGTGAATGACCTTAATCTAGCTTTGGTTGATCTATATACTCAACATGATCAAAAATTAAAGTCGGCTGTGGTGAAAGCTGAGGGTTATACTCGTCAGATAGTCTATTCGGTCTTGTTAAATCAGAATAAAGATCAACAATCTAAGAGTATAAAGCAGTTATCTACAGCTTTAAAGCTAATTACTAAGGAGAGTAAGAGTAAGCAGAAGGTTAAGCAGTTAACAACAGCAATCCAAGATTTATCTAAAGCAGTTCAGGCTAAGCAGCAGGAAGTAATTAAGGTAAAGGGAAATTTAATTATTTCGCAACTTCAAAAATTGAATCAGTAGATTATTAGTCTCGGTGAGTACCGAGACTTTTATTTTAAATAGAACTGTTATTAGTTATTATTAGCAGGAGGGGGATTAATGGCACATAAATTTAATGCAGCAAATAAGGAGAAGTTAGATTCAGCTTGGCGAAGAAGTATTCTACCACCAACCAAGACATTACAACAGTTAGGATTAACTAGTCAGGACAGTATGGCTGATATAGGTTGTGGAATTGGTTACTTTACGATTCCAGCAGCTAAGATAGTTGCTGATACTAATTTAGTCTATGCTGTTGATATTTCAGAGGAGATGTTAGCAGAGGTTAGATCTAAAGCAGAAGATAGTAATTTAGATAACATTCAAACAGTTAAGAGTGAAGAGTATAATTTTAAATTAGCTCCGCAAGTCGTTGACTTTGCATTAAGTGTTAATGTTATTCATGAAGTAGAAGATAAGCAGCGATTTTTACAGGAGATTAAGCGTAGTTTAACTAACAACGGGCGGTTAGCAGTGATAGACTTTATACTCCCACTCGTCTGGATCGAACTTGGGCGGGACGGGGAAGAATGTGC
>JBNJEL010000025.1:0-22299 GCA_051745835.1 Bacillota bacterium | reverse complement strand
TTATTTACATCTCACATAGTTAATGTAATACCTTAATGGTGTATTCGCTGATAATGTCAATAATGACGGATTTACATCTCACATAGTTAATGTAATACTCCATTATCATCCAGGAACTCTTGATACTTCTCAGCCTTATTTACATCTCACATAGTTAATGTAATACCTTAATGGTGTATTCGCTGATAATGTCAATAATGACGGATTTACATCTCACATAGTTAATGTAATACTATGCTAGCTTTAAAGATCTACGCCATTCGCACATATTTACATCTCACATAGTTAATGTAATACATTATGAGGCGTCGCTTACAGGATACAGTAGAAGAATTTACATCTCACATAGTTAATGTAATACTATTTTTTATCTTTGTTAGGATATTATCTCCTAAATTTACATCTCACATAGTTAATGTAATACTCATAAATAGTTTTACCGTCCTTTGTTCCTTGCTCAATTTACATCTCACATAGTTAATGTAATACTTCCCAATCATCTGCATAACTTAAATCTTCATCAGCATTTACATCTCACATAGTTAATGTAATACTTCTTCTCTCAATTCTTTTATTCGTTTATTTAATTTATTTACATCTCACATAGTTAATGTAATACCAAGCCAACTCCTTATAATCAGATTATAATTGACTTATTTACATCTCACATAGTTAATGTAATACTTACTACCAAAGTGAGCTAATTTAGATACTAACTGATTTACATCTCACATAGTTAATGTAATACTATAACCACGGCGAAGGGGCTTATTACACCGGAATGATTTACATCTCACATAGTTAATGTAATACATTTCTGTCGAGGGAGGTTATGTCCTATGTGCCAAATTTACATCTCACATAGTTAATGTAATACCAGCAGATGAAATCAGACGAGCTAATGAACCCTCTGCCCCATTTACATCTCACATAGTTAATGTAATACATAGTTAATCTATCCTTAATACCCTTCTTATCTGCTATTTACATCTCACATAGTTAATGTAATACAAATAGTCTTATTATCCTTGTTAGGTTGGGTAATCCCATTTACATCTCACATAGTTAATGTAATACTCGTGTCGGAGATACTATTGAGACTTATGTAAGTGGATTTACATCTCACATAGTTAATGTAATACAAGTAGAAAAAGTAGTTAAACCATTCGATAAATTAAATTTACATCTCACATAGTTAATGTAATACGAAGCACCTTGACCGCTTAGAAGAAGATATAGTTACCTTATTTACATCTCACATAGTTAATGTAATACAGTATATAATCGCCGGCAAAAAGAGCTTATATACTAATTTACATCTCACATAGTTAATGTAATACTATTAGTATGACTTTTGAAACCGCTTTTGATTTATATTTACATCTCACATAGTTAATGTAATACAGGATATCGAATTGCTCGAATTAGAAGAGGAACGAATTTACATCTCACATAGTTAATGTAATACTTTTTATAATCATAACTTTGACTTTGACTTTGTCGAATTTACATCTCACATAGTTAATGTAATACTCACATTGAATATTCAGAAGATAAAGAAAAGGTGAATAAATTTACATCTCACATAGTTAATGTAATACGATAATGCCGTTACCGCTGCTGCGACCGCTCCGATATTTACATCTCACATAGTTAATGTAATACAGCGTATTTTCCCTCAAACTACTATGCTGACTGACCAATTTACATCTCACATAGTTAATGTAATACTAAATTATCAAACCGATTGCGATAAGTATTAGCCGCATTTACATCTCACATAGTTAATGTAATACGTGCAGCAAGATTAATCATTTACTCCATCATGCCAGATTTACATCTCACATAGTTAATGTAATACCTGGTGCTCCTTCTGTGTAGTCCTTTTCTTTCGCTGTATTTACATCTCACATAGTTAATGTAATACCCCAATTTTGTAACTCGTCCTCAACTACTACCACTACTAAACTCATCACCAATAGTCAAACTTTAAAATCAGCTTATATTGCAGTAAAGGTGAGGTAGTGTAAATCAAAAATAAAACAAATCACTCACCAAGCCAACTATAGCATGCGATTGCACAGCTTATACTTAATTAGAGGTTTACTGCAGATTAAAACAGACTAGATCTCCATCACTATCTACAGTTAATTGATCACCACTTAATTTGCTAGCAAGCTGTTCACCGCGATCAACATACTTACTCTCTATCTTCTCCCACTGTCGTAACCCTTCGATAATCTTATACTTCCAATTCAAGCGGTAAGTAATTCCTCTTACTGCTGCTGTATCAATCTGCTTACTATTGACTGGAATATAGATAGGATAACGAGTAGTATAATCATCAGCAAAAGGAGCTAGCTCTATCTGCTCTAACTCTACAAACTTAATCTCATCTATTCTTACTAAGTCCTCCCGCCTGCCTAAGCTTAAATACTCATCTAAATTCTTAATTCCCTCTACAATTCTAGTTAAAGTCCCCTCCTTAGCTTGAACATGAATTACTAACTCTACATTATGCAATAAGTGCATATCAAGCGGCTTCTTAGTAGTCTCTTTACCTTTCTGGAAGTACATACTCTGATAATCTACAAACTTACTCTCATAATCGCCTTGAATAGAGATTTGCATTGGTATAAACTCATTAGCATCTATAATGCGATGTAGCATGCCCTTAACTGTCGAATAGGGCGGCAAAGGATAAGTCTCTCCCACTTTAAAAGCAAACGGTTTCTTATAACAAGCACTCTCCTGAAATAATCTAAGCTTTAATACCTCCATTTTTTCACCTACTTATAAATTTCTTCGACTTTAGACTCTAATTCTGTAAAGAACTCTTCTACAGATAGAAGTTCATCAGAAATTATCTCCTCTAACTCATCTTGATTAGCAAAGATGTCATCTACTAATCCTAGATACGTATTATCAGCTACGCTACTATCTAAAAGAGTAGTCTCTAAAGTTTTATTAAGTGGCTTAGTTTTAATACCGTACTTCTCACCGTGACTTTCTAACTTTACTCTCCCTTGAAAGAATGGATTAGGCAGATCATAGATACCGCCGATTACAAATAATGGCGCTAAATTCTCCTGGCGTCCTCTAATATTACGATTAAGTAATTTAATTATTGTCAGTAACTCCTTAACTCTTCTTGTTTTCTCTTCACTAGCTAACTCTACATCATCATCCACTCCTACTCTATTTAAATCTATAGTCAAAGTATAAACATAGAAGCTATGGTGCTGTTCAATATTAGCTAAATTAGCATTCTCATCAATTCTATCTGCCATCCCCTTATTACTCAAAAAGTCCATATCACTCTTGTACGGCTCTAATGAAATAGCAGGACTTAATCTGACTACTGCCTCCCTTGTTGAAGCATTGGAGTTACTTGTCGTCTTCATATAACCAAAGAGATCCATCTCTTCGGAATCTTCTATTGTAGCATCCTTATGATATTGGATAGTTCCATTCTCCACTACAGTATCTAAATTCCAATCAAAAAGCTTAGCTCCCAATCTTCTAATATCATAACCTAATGCTTGTCGCGAGGCAAAAGTATGAGTACTACCATTACCGCGATTTAACTTCTTGAGCTCAGAAATATTACCGACACCTTCACCGTAATTTAATGAACTAGCTTCAAATATAATAGTCATCGTTAATCCTTTACCCATCTTAATTAGCCTCCTTAGTAGTTTCTTCATCCTTATTCTTATCCTTGTTCTTAGAGATAAATCCCGAAATAAATGAGTGAGCTACAGTCTCAAACTCCATCTCTTCTTCATGCATCACATTTAATAGAACAGATGGAACCTCTTTTCCCACTCCCATATAAACACGTAGCAAGGAATCCATAAACTGTTTCTTATTGCGGGCATTAGTGGCATTCAATAATCTGTAAGCCAAACCTTGAATCTTATTATCGGCTACTTTATTACCTAATCGTTCTCCCTCATTGAAGACCCACCAGATTCTTTTACCTTTCTTCTTCACATCAACCTCCCCTTTCTTAATCTGATTTAGCTTATACTTAGCTATCGTAGCAGCTAAAGGGTCATAAGCAAATCTAGTCTGCTGATTAATTTCATCTCTTAACTTAACATCAATCAATGAATTGAGATTATTAACTATAGCAGTATCTCGTTTACCCTTCTCAAAATTATAGATCTCTTTTTTAATCGCACGATCACTTAAAATTAGATTAACTAAATTACGCTTAAACTGTTGGTCTTTAATCTTATTTAAATCATCTTGAGCACACTTCTTAAAGTACCTAGCAATCGGCTTGGGTATATGGAAGTAATTAAGCTTACAACTTTTGGATTCATACTCTGCATTTAACTCCACAAAGAGTATATTCTCCAGCAGCCACTTACTTTTATCTTCTGTTTCACTGACTATATCATAGATTAGCTCTTCAAATGGGTTCTCCGTTTCATTTTGCTTTAAGCGTAAATTCTGATTCTTTTGATATAACTCCTCAATACTTGTATCTAAATTAACAAAACCATCATAATCATTATCCATCTTCGTTGCTCCAGCAGGAGTACAGAGCAAGATTAACTTAGCTAAATTAGAGATTGGGAAAGCAGTATTACCATTCCACATAAAGTTCTTCGACTTTTCATTGCTAACAGCTAAAGGAATAAATACACTCTCAGTAAACTCACAGCTATTATTACTTTGATTAGTAAATTGTGAGTTAGAGCGATACTCTTCCCAGATAGAACAAGATAAGACCTCTTTTGCTAAATAATCTTTAACCTGTATTAAATCTTTATCTTTTTTAACAAATTTCTTCTTAATACCTTGTTTTAATAGCTTTTTATACTCATTCGATAAATCATCTCTTGTTAATTCTTCCTCAATAAATTCTTGAAGATCGACAATATCAGTAGCTCTATCTAAAGTTTCATCAAATCTAACATCTTCTAAAATAGGCTTAATATAATCATCATACATCTTCTTTTGTTGTTCCTTAATGCCATATCTAGCATAATAAACATTCAAGAAACTAGATTGTCCAAAATAATTAGCACCTAAGACATATTTAAAGTAATTTAAAGTCAACTTCTGATTAACAGGTTCATTACTCATTACTTCTTTAAAGTCTGCTACTAACTCCTTAAGTTCCTCTAACTGTTCAAAGTTCTTAATCTCTTTGCGCGCTTTAAATAATCTATCAAACTCCTCTTCGTAACTAGGATCATCTAATTTACCTTTAATCTTATTGCGATACTTTTTGATAATATTTTTAATCCATTTAGCTGCTTCCTTAAATCTTGACTCATTTTGAGCTTCATTTAAGTATCTGTCTAACTTTTCACTTTCACGCTGGCAAATATCATATTCCGCCAAAAAGTAATCAAAGTAGTACCGATCAAAGTCTTCCAACAAGCTACTATCAAACTCTACATAATTATCCTGAAATTTTAACTCCTCAAACTTACCCGCAGACTTCATAATGCGAATAAATCCTACTATTCCCTGATTAACAAACCAATCATTGCGGTATAATCTTAACTTCAGCTTAGATCACCTCCACCATACCGAGCTAACATCCCGAATCCCTGGGATCTTTTGAACCCTAATCCTAACTGATAAATATCTCGTAAATCCTCACACGCTCCACTTAATTTAAAAGCTCCTTGATAACTATTAACACAGTAATAAGGTCGTCCTGTATTTTGAGTAAACTCTTCAATCTTCTGCTTAACAACTACCTTATTCATATCCAACGGTTCAAACTTAATCTCTTCTTGCAATCCATAACCACGATAATTCTTTAAAACTAGATTAGTGATATAATTAAGCTCCTCTTCATAACTTTCATCAGCAATATCTAAGAAGTAATTATCTTCATTCTTAACACAGATAGGAGATAATGTCTTAAACTTAACTTCTTGACTGTTAATCTCCTTCTCCTGACTCAAATCAATCCTAGACTTACTAATCGTAAAGTCCCGATAAGTAAACTCTTCTAATTTTAATAATCCATTATAGAGCTTAATTCCTAACTCATAATCAGGTGTACTTAAATTAAAGATTACCTGGTCATTAATCCGAAAGATATCATCCTCCTTCTCAAAATCCTGTAAATAAAGCGCAAAAGTGAAGTCCTTACTCTGTTTATTATTGCGCTGTTGGTCATAGTGATATAACTTATCCTTAAACTCTTGGTCTGATTGCTGTAAAGCCTCCTTTAATAGCGACACCCACATCATATGATAACCAACTGGTATCTCATCAGTTTCATACTTACAACTTAATCGCACTTTAATCACCTCTTTTCATCAAAATTAAGCAAAATATTCATTAGTTAAATAATTCATCATCAACTCCAATATTTCCTTGTTAACTAATATATTTCCTGATTTGATGGTAATTATAATTATAACATATATCCTTGCAGTATAAGTGTCATAATACAAAAATAATTTTAATTTTTTTCAATATAACAACCTCCCATCTTACCAGATTTATATTTAATATCAAATCCTTTTGCTCTCAAACGTGCTTTATAGCGTTGTATTGTTCTTTTATTTAAATACAATGCATCTGCAATTTGACGATTTTTGACAATTCCATTCTTTTTGATAAAATTATAAATTTCTTTTTCTATAGATGTTAATTGCACAAAAATCACCTCCTTGCTTTTTAAATAATAAAACCTAACTATGGTTAATTATAAAATAAAAATTTTAACTTTACAACGACAAAAAGAGATAGAAATTAATCTATCTCTTTCCTTAATCCTACATAATTAATATAAAATACATGAAAATATGAAAAATAATAAAACCTAACTAATTTACATCTCACATAGTTAATATAATACTGTCCAGCCACGGCATACCTGCTAATTCGTTTGGCGGATTTACATCTCACATAGTTAATATAATACTGAGGGGGAGATACCACTAGAGCGGTACCAGGAGATATATTTACATCTCACATAGTTAATATAATACGAAGATGCCGCGAGATATTGAGTTAGAGAAGTCAGTATTATTTACATCTCACATAGTTAATATAATACATTTATCCAGAAGTACTATTTATAGTAGAATAAATGCATTTACATCTCACATAGTTAATATAATACGAGGAGAAGGCAAGTAATTCAACTAGAATGGGGTTAAAACTATTTACATCTCACATAGTTAATATAATACTTAGGCAGCCTTTTATCTTAACCAAACTAACCTAAATTTACATCTCACATAGTTAATATAATACTGGTGCAGAGTTTATCGACGATTTCTATGGAACTGAATTTACATCTCACATAGTTAATATAATACGTCTTAAAAAACTATGTTAGCATATTATTGAGCCAGGATTTACATCTCACATAGTTAATATAATACCCCAATTTTGCAACTCGTCCTTAACTACTACCACTACTGAACTCATCACCTTCAATCAAATACTAAAATTAGTCCATTTTACAGTAAAAGTGAGGTATCGTAAATCTACTTTTTACAAAATTGCTCACAAACCCAATCATATCAAGGCTTGATCGCTATTCTAGAAAAAAAGAGGTTCACTGCAAAACTAAAAATATATCTTAAATTTATACATCCAAATTACTAGCCAAATCCGCATTAGCCATAATAAACTCACGTCTTAACTTAGCCTTAGAACCCATCAAGCGTGTAAAGATATTATCTGCTTTACGCTCCTTATCAATCTGAATCTGCTGAAGCTTTCTACTCTCCGGATCCATCGTCGTACTCCATAACTGTTTAGGATTCATCTCACCTAAACCTTTATACCGCTGGATACTAACTTTACTACGATCTCGCTCAGCTAAATAATCTTGTAACTGCTGGTCAGAATAGAGATACTTCTCATTCTGCTTATAACTAACCTTATATAGCGGCGGCTGAGCTACATAAACATGATTATTTTCGATCAATTTGGGCATATAACGATAAAAAAGCGTTAAAATTAACGTACAAATATGTGCCCCATCCACATCCGCATCAGTCATAATAATAATCTTATGATAACGCAGCTTATCCAGATCAAACTCCTCGCCAATTCCAGTACCTAATGCGGTAATAATTGCTGCAATCTCATTATTATTAATAATTTTATTCAATCTGGCTCGTTCAACATTCAAAATCTTACCCTTAAGCGGTAAGATAGCTTGAAAATCCCGATTACGCCCTTGCTTTGCCGAACCACCTGCCGAATCACCCTCTACTAAGTAAAGCTCTGACTTCTCAGGCTTGCGACTACTACAATCCGATAACTTACCCGGCAATGAATTACTATTTAATACACCTTTACGCTTCGTTAACTCCTTTGCCTTCTTAGCAGCTTTGCGAGCTCGTACAGCTTCTAGCGCCTTATCAATTACCTTCTTAGCCAACTTAGGATTACGCTCCAAATATTGACTAAGATAATCATAGACTGCACTCTCAACAGTACTTCTAATCTCACTATTACCCAACTTCGTCTTCGTCTGTCCTTCAAACTGCGGTTCTGACAACTTAACACTGACTACTGCTGTCAAACCTTCACGAATATCTCGTCCAGTTAATTTCGGATCGCGTTTCTTTAAAAGATTATGTTCCTTAGCATAACCATTAAAAACCCTAGTTAAAGCTGTCTTAAAGCCAGTTAAATGATATCCTCCATCATGAGTATTGATATTATTAGCAAAAGTGTAGATTCGTTCATTAAAACTCTTATTATACTGCAACGCTACCTCAACATAAGTATTCTCACTCTCTTCTTCTAAATAGACAATATCATCATCAAGCAGATCACGATCTTGATTTAAGTACTCAATAAATGCTTCTAATCCACCATCATACTGGTAAGTAACCTCCTGTTGGAAGCCAGGGCGTTCATCAGCTATTACTATCTTTAAGCCCTTATTTAAAAAGGCAGATTCTTGGAGGCGATTACTTAACATGTCGAATTTAAAATTAGTCGTATCAAAAATTTCAGGATCAGGTTTGAACTCAATTCTTGTTCCCTGCTTATTGCTTCGCTGTTGACGCTCAAATTCTGTCGTCGGTAAACCTTGCTGATACTGCTGGGTATAAGTATAACCTTCACGCCAAATAGTTAACTTTAACCACTTAGAGAGAGCATTAACTACCGAAATACCGACACCATGCAGTCCACCTGAAACCTTATAACCACCACTATCGAACTTACCCCCAGCATGAAGCGTAGTTAATACCAACTGTGCTGCCGGCAGTCCCTTATCAGGATGAATATCAACCGGTATCCCGCGTCCTTCATCTTCGACAACAATAACATTATCCTCTTTAATTGTAACTTTAATCTCTTCACCATATCCGGCTAAGAACTCATCTATACTATTATCCACTGCTTCCCAGACTAAGTGGTGAAGACCTTTAGTCCCGGTACTACCAATATACATTCCTGGTCGTTTGCGCACTGCTTCTAAGCCTTCGAGCACTTGAATCTGTTGAGCACTATAATTCATTTTTTCTTCCAAACTCACTCCAACCACCTTCCTACTTCTCATCAAATAAAATTTAATCGCTTATTATTATACCAAAGATCAGACTAAAATACCAACTATCAATCTTCAAATCTAAAATAAAGAACTAGATTAGCCACGAATTGACACAGATTAAAGAAAAATAGAGGTATTAAGTAAGTTTAGTAAAATTCAGCCTAAAACTACTCCTTCACTTCGTTTAGGAACCACCAAAAATACCTTTTCACTTAGATCAAAGTATATAGCTAAAATTTTTTAGTTTTTACAAACAGAAATTTAATGATATAATAAGTAATGTTACTTATATTGCTTAGAAAATAATTAATCGTAATCATAGAAAGGAGATTAATAAGTATGCCACAACAAGAGATAACTCCTGTTACTATCGAAGATAAAATGAAAGAATCTTACTTAAATTATTCACTTAGTGTAATTATTAGTCGTGCTCTACCAGATGTTCGCGATGGTCTAAAACCTGTCCACCGCCGCATCTTATACGCTACACAAGATCTAGGTCTAACTTCAGATAAAGCTCACAAAAAGTCCGCTCGTATCGTAGGTGAAGTCCTTGGTAAGTATCACCCTCACGGTGATGCTGCTGTCTATGATGCGATGGTACGTATGGCTCAAGACTTTAGTCAACGTTATAAATTAATTGATGGTCACGGCAACTTTGGCTCTATTGATGGCGATAGTGCTGCTGCAATGCGTTATACCGAAGCGCGTCTAGCTCCACTCTCCGAAGAACTATTAGCTGATATCAAAAAAGAGACTGTTAACTTTGTCGATAACTTTGATGGGACACTTCAAGAACCAACTGTTCTACCTTCACGCGTTCCAGGTCTGTTAATCAATGGTTCTAGTGGAATTGCAGTTGGAATGAGTACCGATATACCACCACATAATCTTAATGAAGTAATCAATGCCCTAACTTACTTACTCGATAATCCTGAAGCTGAATTAGATGAATTAATGGATTATTTACCGGGACCTGACTTCCCAACTGGTGGCATGATTATCGGTAATGATGAGATTAAAAAAGCCTACCGAACAGGAAAAGGAAGAATTACTCTCCGCGGTAAGACTAAAGTAGAAAGTAGAAGTCGCAACTGTGAACAAATAGTTATTACAGAAATTCCTTACCAATTAAGCAAAGCAAAATTAATCGAAGAAATAGCTGCTACAGTTAAGAAAGGAAAAGTAGAACAGGTTGTCGATGTACGTGATGAAACTGACCAAGACGGCTTAAGAATCGTTATCGAGCTCAAGAGTAAAGCTAATGCTGATATTATCTTAAACCGCCTCTATAAGTATACCTCATTACAGTCAACCCAGCGAATTAATATGTTAGCTTTAGTCAATCAGCAGCCCGAAGTGATGAACTTAAAGACCATCTTACAACACTTCCTAGACTTTCGTCGCGAAGTAATCACTAATCGCACCAAACACGAACTTAAGAAAGCTCAAGATCGCAAACATATCTTAGCTGGTTTAAAGAAAGCAATTGATAACTTAGATGAGGTTATTGCTATCATTAGAAAATCTCCTTATCCTCGCACTGCCAAACAGAACTTACAGGATGAATTAGATGTTTCTCAAGAACAAGCCGAGGCAATCTTAAATATGAAGTTACAACGTCTAGTCAGTCTAGAACGAAAGAAAATTATCGATGAGATTGCTGAATTAGAAGAAGAAATCGAAGCACTAAACTCCATTTTAAATCAAAGAGAGGTCATGGATGACTTAATTACAGAAGAGCTAACTGAAATTAAAGAGGAGTATGGTGATCAGCGTCAAACTAAAATTATTGCTGATGAATCGCAAGCAGAATTAGATGAAACTGATCTAATTAAAAATGAAGAGTTAGTCCTCTCCTTCTCCTACCATCAACAGTTGAAGAGGACTACAACTATAGATAATATTAGAGCCGGTAAAAGAGATTATATTACCGATATCTTCAATGGTACTACCCGTGATAACCTACTCTTCTTTACACAGAGTGGACAAGTCTATACTCTTAAGACACATCAAATTAGCGAACATCATGGTCTATCTACTGGTGATCCACTCACCGATTACTTAAAATTACCGCTAGATGAAGAGATAGTCGATATAGTTCTACTAACTGACGAAGTAAAAGAAGATTACATTACGATAGCAACGAAGGAAGGTTTAGTCAAAAAGACTCTCGGCCAAGAGTATGAAACTACTGTCTCCTCAATTAAAGCAATCAATCTCAATCAAGGTGATGAGGTAATTGGGGTGAAAGTAACTGATGGTAAGCAAAAACTACTCTTAGGCACTAAACAAGGTCAGACCATCCACTGCAGCGAAGATGATATCTCTGTTACTGGACGCAATACTAAGGGAAGTAGAGGTATCAAACTAGCTAATAGTGACGAAGTAATTAATCTTAACTTAAGTAAGCAACATGACTATGTAATTACCATCAGCCAAAGCGGTAGAGCCAAACGAACAGCAATTGAAGCTTATAAGAAACAACGAAGAAATGGTAAAGGTCTTCAATCTTTAAGTAATGATAAGTACCAGATAGCACAGATTCTAATGGCAGATGAAGCAGATAATCTATTATTTATTACTGAAAATAAAGAACTAATAGAACTACCAGCTGCTGAAATCACTGAAACTAAACGTATCGGCAGTATGTATACTCAAGCACAATTAGAAGATAAAGAGATAAAAGAGGTAATTAGACTACCACAATTTAAAACTGAAGAAAAAGAGTAAAAACGAACTAAAAAAGCCTTTAATCTTCTAGATTAAAGGCTTTACTTATCTTAATTATTTGTTAGTTTCATAATAGCTTGACTAATCTGTGCTAAAGGCTCAACTTGATCCACTACTCCCGCTTCATAAGCAGCACGCGGCATTCCATAAACTACCGAAGTAGCTTTATCCTGAGCAATCGTATATCCGCCAGCTGACTGAATAGCTTCTAAACCTTCAGTACCATCTTTACCCATTCCGGTCAGTACTACTCCAACTACTTTGCTACCGAAGTGTTGAGCAGCAGTCTTCATTGTTAAATCAATTGCTGGGCGCACATTATGCTTCTTAGCTGATTGCTCCAGCTTAACTTTACCATTCTGACCTACTAACATATGATAATCCCCCGGTGCTAGTAATACCTTACCCGGTTTAATTCTATCACCTGATTGAGCTTCTTTAACCGCTAAAGCAGACAAATTATCCAATCTTTTCGCCAATGTAGTAGTAAAGTTAGCCGGCATATGCTGCACTACTAATACTCCTACATCTAAATCACCATCTAATTGAGTGATAACTTCCTTTAAAGCTTTAGGACCTCCTGTAGAAGCTCCAATAACAACAAGCTCTTTTTTTTCACTAAATTTAGCAGCTGAACTATTATTAGTGACTATTCTTCTCGCTCCTTTATGATTATTAAGATTCTGTGACTGATAACAATTATCTTCAAATTGACAATCAGCTACAGCTCGAACCTTCTTCAATAATTCATTCTCTACTGCATTAATATCCAATGAAATATTTCCTGACGGCTTAAGTACAAAATCTACTGCCCCTAACTCCAACGCCTCTAAAGTTGTTTGATTATTATCATCAGTTAAAGCACTTAACATAATAACCGGCAGCATCTCCCGCTCTACCAATTGTTCTAAAAATTCTAATCCATCCATCCGGGGCATCTCTACATCTAATGTAATTACTTCGGGATTATATAGCTTTAACTTATTTAAGGCATCTTTACCATTACGAGCAGTAGCAACCACATCAATATCTGGTTTATCTAACATCTGAGAGATCATCTTACGCATAAATGCAGAATCATCTACGACTAATACTTTAATTGGGGATGACATTAATCTCCCTCCCGACATAACAGACCTAACCTAATATATTATTTAAAGCTTCCTTTACCTTTTCTGGTTTAATCGGCTTAACTATAAAATCCTTCGCACCAGCATCTAAGGCGTCTACAACCATTGGCTTCTGCCCCATTGCACTACAGACAATTATATCTGCCTCAGGGTCTTCTTCTTTAATCTTACGCATCGCTTCAATTCCATCCATCTCCGGCATAGTAATATCCATTGTTACTAAATCAGGATTAAACTCCTGATACTTTTCCACTGCTTCTATACCATTTACAGCTTCACCAACCACTTCATAACCTTCCTCTTCTACTAACTTCGATAACATAGTCCGCATAAATTGAGCATCATCAACAATTAAGATCCCTTTAGCCATCCAGATCCCTCCTAACTAATTATTTACTAAGCATTAGCTATCTCTTCTACATCAATAATTAAAGCCACACTACCATCACCTAAAATAGTAGCTCCTGCTATCTTATGCACTTCATCAGCTAAGTCATTAATCCGCTTAATCACAACCTCTTGCTGACCAATAATCGAATCAACTATTAAACCATAGAAATCACAGCCGATCTCAATAATTACAATCGAAATATGATCCGGATACTCTTCATACTGCTCTTTATTTAACTCTTCGCGTAGGGAGATTAGAGGAATTACTGTACCGCGTCGTTGAATTACTTCTTGCTGGTTAACTGTCTTAATTTCACTAGGTTCTACTTTAACTATCTCTTGGATGGTCTCTAGAGGCAAGACATACTTCTGATCAGCAATCTTAATTAAGAAACCTTGAATAATTGCTAATGTCAGAGGCAGCTTAATAGTAAAAGTAGAGCCTTCACCTAAGTTAGATTCAATATCGACTGAACCACTTAAAGACTCAATCTTATTACTAACAACATCCATCCCGACTCCTCGTCCCGACACATCACTAACTTCTTCGGTAGTACTAAAGCCGGAAGCAAAGACTAAGTTAATGATCTCATTTTCACTCATTGACTGAGATTCTTCCACTGTAATAACGTCTTTATCTAACGCTTTCTGCTTAATAAACTCTGGGTTAATTCCTGCTCCATCATCAGAAATTTGAATAATTACATTATTTCCTTCGTGGAAAGCAGAGAGTTTAATTGTTCCTGTCGGATCTTTTCCTGCTTCTTTACGAGTCTCAGGATCTTCAATACCGTGATCAGCAGCGTTACGTAGAATATGTACTAATGGATCACCAATCTCATCAATAATTGTCCGATCTAACTCAGTATCTTCACCTTCAATCTCGAGGTTAATATCCTTCTCTAATTCCTGTGATAAGTCCCGCACCAAACGCGGAAAACGTTTAAATACTATATTAATTGGCACCATTCTCATATTCATTACTTCATCCTGTAGTTCACTTGTTACCTTACCTAAAGATTTTAATTTTTTATTTAATTCATCTAACTGATATTCATAGCCAATTGACTCCACCTGAGTACGCTTAATGACTAATTCCGCTACTAAGTTCATTAAATCATCTAGACGGTCAACATCAACTCTAATTGTACTACTAGACCTTAATTTATTAGAAAGAGAAGACTTCTTAGAAGCACTTTTCTTCTTAGATGACTTCTTCTTACTCTTCTGCTTAGTAGGTTTAAGATCATCTATATTCTCTACCTCTACTAAATTAAGTTCTTCAATCTCCGAAACACGGTCTAAGGCATTTAGAATATCAGACTGCGAATTAGAACTAATAAATAAAATACTAAACTTCTCTTCAATATCTTTATCCTCAATATTCTCTAGTTCAGGCTGTCCCTTAATTAATTCACCATAGTTTTTAAGTTCATCAACTACCATCTTAGCCCGCAGTCCACCAAAGACACAATCATCCTGTAAGATAACTTCTAAAGAGTAAAGACAGTCATCATCTGAAAGCTTCTCTTCTAGTTCCTCAGCTTCAGAATCACTAAGCTGTAAGTTATAGTCAGAATCAGACGAGCCACTGCTACTACCACTACTACTATCTGAACCACCTTCGCCTGGTTCTATCTCACCGGACGCATAAGCCTTTAGCTCAGAGATAACTTCATCTAAATCAACTGTTAATGCCTCTTCACCTTCATTAGCTAAAACTTCTAATGTATCAACTGACTTAAATAGTAGATTTACTACATCCGTAGTCACTTCCATGCGTTCATTTCTTAACTCATCTAGTACATTCTCCATTGCGTGGGTTAGATTACTTACTTCATCAAAGCCCATTGTTCCCGCCATACCTTTAAGCGTATGGGCCGCCCTAAATAATTCTTTGATAATACCTAAATCATGCGGGTTATCTTCTAAATCTAATATAGAATTATTTAGCACTTCAAGATGTTCTTCGGCTTCAGTAACATACAGCTGTTGGAGTTCATCCATATCCATAATAACATCACTCCTTTATAAAAATCTTATACTAATAAATTACTCCTCAACATTATCTTCAATATTCTCTAACTCTATCTTCTCTTCAGCAGTCAATAACTTATCTAAATCTAATAAAATAACAATACGGTCATCAACCTTACCAATTCCCTTCAGATAATCTTCTTTAATACCGGCAATTCTATCCGGTGCCTCTTCAATATCCTCCGGCTCGATACGTAAGACCTCTGATACAGAATCAACGATCAAGCCTACATCTTGATTATCCATCTCTACAATAATAATTCTTGTCTTCTGGTCAGTTTCTTGTTGTACACCAAACTTACTTCTTAAATCAATCACCGAAATAATATCTCCACGTAGATTAATAATTCCTGCCATAAATTCAGAACTATTCGGCAGCTCAGTAATCTTTTTTGGTCGAATAATCTCTTGAACTCTAGTTATCTTCACTCCAAACTCTTCTCCACCTAAATTGAAAACAATTAGTTGGCGAGTTTCTTCACTCATTTTATCTTCCTCCTCTTTAACTAAATACTACTTGTCCTTTGTTCTTTTTTTCGTGACTCTAATCATAAATTCCTGCAAGTCAACCAAAAAAGACCAAGCAACTCACTAAAGCAGTTACTTGGTAGAGTACTTTGTAGAGAATTTAAGAGGACTTAAATAATAATTTAACTACCACCATCTCCAAAAATTCAACTAAGATAGTAGCACTACCAGCAGTAACTAAGATTAATAGCCACTCTACACTAGCTAAAGAGGTCGTCTTAAAGATAACTTCTAACTGCGGTAAATATAGAACCGCTAACTGCATCAAAAATGAGATTAAAACCGCTATGATTAATGGTAGATTAGTCAAAGGGTTAATTTGAAATAGAGTATATTCTTCTGAACGACAACTAAAAACAAAGAATAATTGAGCTAAGACTAAATTAGTAAAAGCCATTGTACGAGCAGTAACTAAATCATCAGTCATCTTTAATCCTAGAATAAACGCAAAAATAGTACTTAACCCAATTAAAAAACCTTTAGCAACAATCCGCACCTTTAATCCATGGGCAAAAATACTCTCCTCTGGTGGTCGCGGTCTACGCGCCATAATATCTTCTGCTGCCGGATCAACTCCTAAAGCTAAAGCAGGTAACCCGTCCGTCACCAGATTAACCCACAGAATCTGAATCGGCACTAACGGCAGCGGATAACCAAATAATGAAGCTAAGAACATCGTTAGTATCTCTCCAACATTACAAGATAATAGATAACGAATGAACTTACGAATATTATCATAGATAGCTCTACCTTCTTCGACCGCTGCCACTATCGTCTGAAAGTTATCATCAGCTAAGATTAATGAAGAAGCTTCCTTAGTTACATCAGTCCCCTTATCCCCCATAGCAATCCCAATATCTGCTTCTTTAACTGCCGGTGCATCATTAACGCCATCACCAGTCATAGCAACTATTTCACCTTTATTCTTTAAAGTTTTGACAATCCGTAACTTATCTTCTGGTGTCACTCGAGCATAAATACTAATCTGTTCCGATTTAATCTTTAATTCCCGCTCACTAAGCTCTGCTAATTCACTTCCCGTAATTACCTCATCACCAGCACTAAAAAGTCCTAACTCCTCACCAATTGCCTGAGCAGTATTCTTATGATCGCCAGTTACCATCACTGGTTTAATCCCCGCCTGCTTACACTTATTAATTGCCTCTTTAGCTTCCGGACGCGGTGGATCAATCATTCCTACTAGCCCAACAAAAACTAAATTATTCTCATACTGTTCTAAAGAGTTCTGGCTATAATTAGTAGGCAACCGTCTAGTTGCCAACGCTAAGACACGTAAAGCCTGACTGGAAAGCTCTTCATTCTTCTGCTTAATCTCTCCTAGTTGCTTCTTACTTAACCGCTGCTTACTACCATTAACTAAGTAATAACTGCATCTATCTAAGACTACATCAGGTGCTCCTTTTAAATAGAGGGTAGTCTGATTATTCTGCTCACCAATAACTGACATTCGTTTACGCTGGGAATCAAATGGAATCTCATCAAGCGTAGCAAACTGACCCTTTAGCTCGCTTTGTTCTAAGTCAGCCTGCTTAGCAGCTAATAATAAAGCGCCCTCAGTAGGATCGCCCACTATTTGATACTGACGATTAGTAGTAATCCCTCCTGACTTTGCTTTCAAGCATGCATTATTACAGATAGCACCAACCCGTAATACATCTTTAACTCTATTTTTGACTATCGGCTGATCATCAATCTGATAGAGCTGATTATTAGTATAAACCTTCTTAATCCGCATCTTATTTTGAGTAAGAGTTCCTGTCTTATCCGAACAGATAACTGTCGCACAGCCTAAAGTCTCTACCGACGGTAACTTTCTAACAATTGCTTGCCGATCAATCATCCGCTGCACACCAATTGCTAAAGAGAGAGTAACTATCGCCGGCAGACCTTCCGGAATTGCAGCTACTGCTAAGCTAACTCCGGCTAAGAACATCTTATAGATCGGCTCCCCTTTAATAATTCCTAAACCAACCACTCCCGCACAGGCTAAGAAGCAGATATAGACCAACCACTTTCCTAATTTATTTAATCGCTGTTGTAGAGGGGTCGCTCGCTCCTCAGTATTTTGAAGCATATCAGCAATTTGACCCATCTCTGTATCTAAACCGGTAGCAGTAATTACCGCCTTGCCCTTTCCTTTAATTACCGTAGTTCCCATATAGACCATATTATTTCTATCACCTAAAGAAACATTAGATGTCTTAATTGGCTGAGTACTCTTTTGAATCGCTACTGATTCACCTGTTAATGATGCCTCATCTACTTCCAGATTACTCCTTTTAATTAATCGAGCATCAGCAGGCACTTTATCCCCACAGGAAAGATAAATAATATCACCTGGTACTAACTGATCTGACGCTACCTTCTTTCTGCCTCCATTACGTAACACTTTAGTTGCAGGAGCTGCTAACTTCTTTAGTGCTTGCAATGACCTTTCAGCTCTATACTCTTGTACAAAACCCATAATAGCATTTAAAACTATAATTGCTACAATGGCAATTGCATCATCCATCTGACCTAAAAATCCTGAAATAATTACTGCTCCAATTAAGACCCAGACCATAAAGTCATTAAACTGCTCTACAAATAAACTAAAAAGTGAAGTACTGCTCCGATCTGGTAAACTATTAAGACCATATCTTTGCTGTCTCTTTCTTATCTGTTCAGTTAATAACCCATGCTTCAAATCAGTCTGTAAATCACTTATTACTTGCGCGACCGGTAGTTGATAAACTTGGTGATCATCCCTTGCTTCCATAGTTTCCCTCCTTACTCTGATTCATACTTATTCCTATTCAACTTCAAAGTAAAAAATTACAAATTAAATATTTGCAATTAAACTTTATAAATGTTAGTATTATTTCACGAGGTGAGAATTATGGCATTAGATGGATTTACTATTCAAGCAGTTAAGAACGAACTAGAAGATAAATTAATTGGAGGTCGTTTAGATAAGATCTATCAACCAGAAGATTACCTACTAACTCTACGTTTTAGACAGCCGGGAGAGAATATTAAATTAATTCTTTCTGCGGATCCTCAGAATCCACGAGCTCATATCACTACCGCAGACCATGATAATCCACTGCGTCCCCCAACTTTTTGTATGTTATTAAGAAAACATCTAGAACACGGCAGATTACGCAAGGTTGAACAGCCGGAATTCGAACGTATCTTAAAGTTTTATATAGATTCTAAGAATAATGAAGGTGAAATCGAGACTAAAATTTTACTAATTGAAATTATGGGACGCCACAGTAATATTATCTTGATTAATCAGAACCAACAGATCTTAGATAGTATTAGACGGGTTACTTCCGATATGAGCCGTCACCGCGAAATTCTACCAGGACATGAATATCAGATGCCACCTAAGCAGGGTAAGATTAATCCCTTCCAGATTACTCAAGACGAATTTCTAACAGCTATTAAATCTGATATTGATCGCAAAGTCTATCGTGCAATTATGAAAGAAGTGCGCGGTATCAGTCCTTTATTAGCAAAAGAGTTATCATATCGTGCCGGAGTCGATAGTAATGAGAAGATTAGAAAGATCAACTCTAAATTTATGAATCATTTATGGTCTCAGTTAAATAATCTAATTAATCAAATGAAGAATAAAGAGTTTGAACCTAACTTAGTTATTGCTAATAATAAATTACAAGCATTCTCGATTACTAAATTAAATCATCTTGATCAATATGAAGTACAGGAGTACTCTACTGTTAATCAACTAATTGATGATTATTTCACTACTAAGATTAAGCGTAAGAAGATTAATGACCTTAAGAACTCATTAAAAGGCGTTACCTCGGATAATATTGATAAAGCAATGAAGAAGTACCGCCGAGTAAAGGGACAATTAAAAGGAGCTAAGAATGCTGAAAAGTATAGAGTAAAAGGCGAATTAATCAAAGCTAATATCTACTGTATCGAACCAGGACAGAAGAAATTAAAAGCAACTAATTACTACTCTGATGAACAAGAGGAGGTCACTATTGAATTAGACCCTGATCTCTCTCCAGCTGAAAATGCCCAACAGTACTTCGAAAAGTATGATAAGGCTAAGCGCAGTGTAGGTCATCTTAAGAATGAAGTGCGTAAAGCAAAGAATGAGGTTAACTATCTTAAGCAAGTAGAGACGCTGATTAACCAAGCTGAAAGCATTACTGAACTAGAAGAGATTAAAGAAGAATTAATCGAAGAAGGCTACATTAAAGATAAAAGCTCTCAACAAAATAAGAAGCATCAACCACAACAGAAGAAATCTGAACCGCTTAAGTTTAGATCTTCAAAAGGATATGATATTAGAGTGGGGCGTAATAATAAACAGAATGATCGTCTAGTCAAATACGAAACGTCAGATCAAGATATCTGGCTCCACGCTCAAAATATTCCCGGTTCTCATGTAATTATTAAGAACCATACGCGTGATGAAATTCCTCAACAGACTATCGAAGAAGCCGCACATTTAGCAGCCTACTACAGCAAAGGAAAACAGTCATCTAATGTGCCGGTGGATTATACATTAGCTAAGCATGTCAACAAACCCAAAGGAGCTAAACCGGGGATGGTCTACTATGAGAACCAGCAGACACTCTATGTTACACCTCAAGAAGATTTTATTGCCCAATTAGAGAGAATATAAAGAAAACCGCCTCCTATGATTACATAAGAGGCGGTAAACTAATTAATTATTCAAACTCCATCTTCATCTCTAAACGCGGTTCCTGTTCTTTAATCTCCCATAATTCTTCAAACTCTATTTCAATCTCACTCCAGATATCCTCATCGATATAAGTTAGTAACTCTCCAGCTCCCTCTTGATTAGCTAATTGAGTGCCATACTGCAATAAAGAAGTAATTAATTCTAAATTATCCTCTTCATCTGGAGGTAAAGCTATAAATATATGACGATTATCAAAGAAGATAACTCCCCTTCCCTCAGCTACTACTACCTCCTGCACTGACGGCTGAGAATAATCTAACAATCCTTCTGTTGCTAACTGCTTACTTTCAAACCAAGTAAAATCAACAGTATACGGGCAACCTATTACCATCTTATAATCATCCAACTCTTCTACTGACGAGAACTCTTGCTCTACTTCTCCTGTAAACTCTCTATTACTTTCACAAACTTCAAACTTAACCTTTTGGTTATCCTTAATCTCTTTAAAGCCAACTTTCTTATAAAGTCCCTTTGATTTATCAACATCAGGCCACACTACAGCTCCTACATAATCTTGCTGCTTAGTTAGAATCATTGCATAACGAATTAACTCTGTGCCGAACTTACGTCGCTTAAACTCTTCATCTATCTGCAGCTTAGTCACAAAAGCAAATTCATCTTTAACTGCAGGCAGGACAACTTCAGTATAACCAATTACCTCTTCATTTAAGACAGCGACACAGATAAAGCCGTTAGCTTGATCTATTGCATCATACCGCAGTCTAGTTAATTCTTCATTCTGCCAATAATCATTCTTAGCTAATTCTGCAAATAAATCATTAATCTTGGGAATGTCATCTCTGTTAGCTTCTCTTAATAATACTCTACCTTCATTAGCATATACAAATTGCTCCATACCATCACCTCTTTAATTAAAGTGAAAAGTTGGTTTTAAGTTGTTACCAATTTATTACAGATATTTTAAGCTACTTAAATGTATTTCTAAATAAAATTTAAATTTCCTGCACTAATAGAAAATTAATCCAAAACATAGCCTTATTATAACCACTTATAATTAATCTATACATCTTTACACTAAAAAATATTAAATACACTACCTGATTAACTTTATGATTGAAATAAAGAAAATATACCACAATTAATAATTAATTACTCTCACGTAAGAAATCCTTATACTCCTCAGTTTCACGCTGTTGAGTTCTTTGACGCAGCTTATTAATCTGCTGAAAATTATCAACTAATAAAGTCACTAGTTCTTCATC
>JBNJEL010000024.1:0-22572 GCA_051745835.1 Bacillota bacterium | reverse complement strand
TCGTATCTTACTCCAACAGACATCAGAGTATGCTCGTGAACAAGCGCGACAGCAGATTGAAAGTTTAGTAAGCAAAGCATTACAGTATATCTTTGGTCCCGAGTTTAGTTTTGAGATTGAATTAGATGAGAAGCGCGGGCGACCTTCGGCTGATTTTTTTGTAGTCTCTGAGTATCAAGGTCAGGAACTTAAGAATAATCCCCAGTCTGCTCGTGGGGGCGGGATTGTAGATGTAGTTTCGTTAGCGTTACGAGTAGCGATTTTGGAGTCCTATCGACCACAGGTTGGTGGGCCTTTAGTGTTAGATGAACCAGCTAAACATGTTAGTGAAGAGTATCTATTTAATGTAGCACAATTTTTAAAGCATATTAATCAACATTTTGGACGGCAAGTTATCATCATTACTCATAAGAGTCATCTTAATGAGATTGGTGATCAAGCCTTTCGAGTGCAGTTAAATCAAGGGATTAGCGAAGTTAGCACTGATTTTTAAAGCTTGACATAGGTAATTGAAAGAGATACAATATAATCAAAGTGCTTTTCTCTGCATTTCTCTAGATAATAAATAATTAATTTTAATAGAGTTGACAATTTAATATGGAGGTGGTTAGAGATGTCAATGACTTTAATTTATATAGTAGTTGCTGTGGTAGTTGGTGCTGGTGGGGGGTATTTAACCAGACGCTATATTGCCGAAAGTAAGATTGAATCTGCAGAGAAGCGAGCAGAACAGATTATAGATGATGCCAATCGTGAAGCAGATTCTAAACAGCGCGAAATTCTATTAGAAGCTAAAGAGGAAGCTCATCAGATAAAAGAAGAGGTTGAGCAAGAATGTCGTGAGCGGCGTAATGAGTTACAACGCTTAGAAGGACGGTTAGTCAAGAAAGAAGAGAATTTAGAGAATAAGTTAGAGAATGTAGAGCAAAAAGAGAAGAAATTAACTGAAGAACAGCAAGAAATTAAGCAGAAGAAAGAGGAGATTGAACAGTTACATCAAAAGCATGTCCAGAAGTTGGAACAATTATCAGGTTTGACAACTGAGGAAGCTAAAGATATTCTCCTTAAGCGGGTTGAGGATGAAGTAGAACATGAGTCAGCTCGAATGATTAAGGAGATAGAGAGTCGAGCCCGTGAAGAAGCAGATAAGAAGGCACGAGAGATTATCTCTACAGCTATGCAGCGTTGTGCTGCTGATCATGTAGCAGAAACAACAGTTTCAGTAGTCTCCTTACCTAGTGATGAGATGAAAGGGCGAATTATTGGTCGTGAAGGACGAAATATTAGAGCGTTAGAGAATTTAACCGGGATTGATTTAATTATTGATGATACTCCGGAAGCAGTTATTCTGTCTGGATTTGATCCGATTCGTCGTGAAATTGCTCGGATTGCTTTAGAGAAGTTGATTGCTGATGGTAGAATTCATCCAGCGCGCATTGAAGAGATGGTTGAAAAAGCTGAAGATGAAATTGATACTAGAATTTATGAAGAAGGAGAACAGGCAACATTTGATACAGGTGTTCATGGCTTAAATAGTGAGATTATTAAGTTATTAGGTCGACTTAAGTATCGTACTAGTTACGGACAGAATGTTTTACAGCACTCTATTGAAGTAGCTCACTTAGCTGGTGTAATGGCAGCTGAATTAGGAGTTGATGCTCAGTTAGCTAAGCGAGCTGGTCTCTTACATGACTTAGGTAAAGCAGTAGACCAAGAGATGGAAGGCCCTCATGTTAAGATTGGAGCTGATTTAGCTAATAAGTTTGGTGAGTCAGATGAAGTAATTCATGCAATTGCTGCTCATCATGGTGATGTAGAGGCTGAATCGATAGAAGCTGTCTTAGTAGCAGCGGCTGATGCAGTTTCTGCTGCTCGTCCTGGTGCTCGTCGCGAAACATTAGAATCTTATATTAAGCGCTTAGAGAACTTAGAGAATTTAGCTGATTCCTTTACTGGTGTAGAAAGTGCTTATGCTATTCAGGCTGGACGAGAAGTAAGAATTATGGTTGAGCCGGATAAGATTTCTGATGATAGAGCAGCTAAACTGGCCTATGAAGTTTCACAACAGATTGAAGAAGAGTTAGAATATCCAGGTCAGATTAAAGTAAATGTGGTGCGTGAAACTAGAGAAGTTGAATATGCAAATTAATAAGTGTTAGTTAAACCGCTCTGATCTGTATTGATTAGAGCGGTTTTTTATATTTTAAAATTAAGATTAGTTGCATACTCTAAAAGAGAGTCGATTAAAGAGATGGAGTATTACTTTTAAGGAGGGAGATTAAAATGAAGGTACTATTAATTGGTGATGTAGTAGGGCGTGCGGGGAGAAGAGCAGTTAGAGAGTTACTACCTAAGGTAGAACAAGAAGAAGAGATAGATTTTGTGGTCGCTAATGGCGAGAATGCAGCAGGAGGATTTGGTATAACTGAAGATGTAGCACAAGAGTTATATGATTATGGCATTGATGTTTTGACAATGGGTAATCATACTTGGGATAATAAATCTATCTTTGATTTTATTGATGATGATGAGAACTTAGTGCGTCCTTATAATTATCCACCGGGAACGCCAGGAGTTGGTTATCGTAACTTTATTCTTGACTCTGGCTTGGAGATTACTGTAGTTAATCTGTTGGGTAGAATCTTTATGGAATGTGTAGATTGTCCGTTTCGGTCATTAGAAGAGTTGCTTTCTAAGTTAGAGTCAGATATTATTTTAGTTGATTTCCACGCCGAAGCTACTTCTGAGAAGATAGGTTTAGGTAGATATTTTGACGGTAAAGTTAGTGCTGTCTTTGGAACTCATACTCACGTGCAGACTGCTGACGAACAAGTATTTCCAGAAGGTAGTGCTTACATAACTGATGTAGGATTAACAGGTGGTGTAGAATCAATTTTAGGTATGAAGCCGGAAGGTGTTTTAAAGAGGTTAACCACTAAGATGCCGCAGCGCTTTTCGGTAGCAACAGGTGATACACAGTTAACAGCAGTAGTTGTCGAGATTGATGAAGCTACCGGTTTGGCTAATTCGATTAGTAGAATTCGTAGAGTTTATCAAAATCAGTAATTAGACTTAAATACCTCCTTGATTTAAAAAGTAATTCTGAATAAATATAAATTTTTTAAAAAAGAAGGAATTTTTTACTAAATATCTAAGTATTATTTATAGTAGTTATTTATATCAAGTAATCCTAAACCAAAAGGGGAGGTATTTAACATGGAAGTATTGAAGGTATCATCTAGTTCTAGTCCAAATTCAGTAGCAGGTGCATTAGCTGGAGTTTTGCGCGAGCGAGGTGGAGCAGAACTGCAGGCTATCGGAGCAGGAGCAATTAATCAAGGGATTAAAGCAGTAGCAATTGCCAGAGGATTTGTAGCACCGAGTGGACTTGATTTAATCTGTATTCCAGCCTTTACTGATATTGAGATTGACGGCGAAGAGAGAACGGCTATTAAATTGATAGTAGAACCAAGATAAGTTGCATTAATCTATAGACTAATAAGTAGAAAGATACCTATCTAATTGTCAGAGATTAGATAGGTGTTTTTTTATTGGAGATATAATTTTTAAGCAGTAACATATGATTAATTAGAGGGAGGAGCTTAAGAGTGATTAATCATATCTGGTTTGGGCTAGTCAGTAGCGGTATCATTATTGGCTTTTTAACTGGTAATTTAGGTCAAGTATCACAATCAATTTTAGAGACGACAGAAGAAGGAGTTTTAATTTTAATTAAGTTAATCGGCCCTATGTCACTATGGTTAGGAATTATGAAATTAGCTGAGGAGTCTAATTTTATTGATCTGTTGGCTAGGGTAATTCGTCCACTGACTAGATTTTTATTTCCTAAGCTGCCTGCAAACCATCCTGCTTTAGGAGCAATTATGTTAAATATTAGTGCTAATTTGTTGGGATTAGGTAATTCGGCTACTCCATTAGGCATTAAAGCGATGCAAGAGCTACAAGAACATAATCCACAGCCTAAGAGAGCTAGTGATGCGATGTGTACTTTTTTAGTGATTAATACTTCGAGTGTTACTTTACTGCCGGCAACTGTAATTAGTCTACGGGCAGCAGCTGGTTCTAGTGCACCAATGGAGATAATTAGTACTACTATCTTGGCTACCGTCTGTTCAACGATAATAGGGTTAATAGCAGATAGAATTCTACGTCAGGTATGGAGTTAGGGTGATAGGGGTTGGATGATTATGATTGAGGGGGTTAAGTTATTATCTAATTGGGCTATTCCAATAATTATCTTAGTAATAGTAGGTTATGCTTACTATCAGCGAGTTGATGTTTATGAAGTTTTTACTGATGGGGCAGTTGAAGGAGTTTCTACTGTAGTTAAGATTATACCTTACTTAGTAGCAATGTTAATGGCGATAGCTATCTTTAGATCTTCTGGTGCTTTAGAGTTGATACTTGATTTATTACAGCCGCTGTTGGATATGTTTAATATTCCACGGGAAGTAGTTACTTTGGGATTGATTAGACCACTGTCGGGTACAGGTTCGTTAGGAGTAATGACTGAATTAATACAGAGATTTGGCCCTGATTCTTTAATTGGACGCCTAGCTTCTACAATTCAAGGAAGTACGGAGACTACTTTTTATGTAGTTACTGTCTACTTTGGAGCAGTAGGAATTAAAGATAGTCGTTATGCGATTATTGCTGGATTAGTAGCTGATTTAGCGGGGTTTATAGCTGCAATATATATTACTAACTTAATATTTGGTTAATAGTAATTAGACGTGGTTGCTATTTTGTAGATTAACAATTATAATAATAGATGTTGTGATGATTTAATCAAGAATGGAGGAAGAAATAAAATGACAGTAGATTTACACTTGCATACTACCTTTTCAGATGGCAATTTAACTCCTACTGAAGTAGTAGAGCGGGCAGAAGCAATAGGATTAGAAACAATTGCTATTACAGATCATGATACTGTAGAAGGCATTTCTGAAGCACAGTTAGCTGCTCAAAATAAAGATTTAAAAGTGCTTACAGGAATTGAGTTAAATACAGAGTTAGAAGGTTCTCAAATTCATATGTTAGGTTACTGTTTTGATCTTCAAGCGCAGAGATTGACAAATACGCTTAATCGCTTAAGGACTGCTCGTTATGATCGCATTAAACAGATGGTAGATAAATTAGCGTTAATTGAAGGAATAGAGATTGACTTTGAGCGAGTCTGTCAGATAGCTGGTAGTAGTAATTTAAGCCGTGTGCACTTAGCTCGAGCTATCATTGAAGCAGGGTATGCTACGAAGGTTAGTGAAGCTTTCGATAAGTATATTGATCAAGATAGCCCTGCCTATGTTAGTAGATTTAAGTTGACACCTCAGGATGCAATTAAGCTAATTAAGTCTGTTGGAGGGGTAGCAATCTTAGCGCATCCGGGCCCTTTGGATAGAGATGATTTAATTCCTGATCTAATAGCAGCAGGTTTAGATGGGATTGAAGTCTATCATTCGGAACATGACAAAGTAGCTACGAGACATTATGAAAAGTTAGCTTTAGAGTATGATTTAATCAAGACTGGTGGTTCTGACTGTCATGGTGATTATGAGGATCAGTTACTATTGGGAACTGTTGAAGTGCCGAAGAAAGTGGTTTCAACTTTACAACAAATCTGTTAAGTATAAGAATTTAGTTCAATTAACCTCTAATCTTTGTGTGAGATTGGAGGTTTTTTATTTCTAATGCAGGAATCATTCATTAAGTTGTAGAAAATTTAAGAAATAGATAGTAATTAATAAACTCGATTCTGTTAAGGAGGAGCGCAAATGTTTAAAATTATATTTCAAGGTGGACCAACAATTATTCCATTGTTAATCTGTTCCATTTTAAGTGTTGCAGTTATTTTAGAGAGGATCTTCTATTTTAGAAGTATTAGTAATAATGACTTTAGGTTAATTAAACGAATAGAGTTACTATTATCTAATGGTAAGTTATCTAAAGCTAAAAATGAAGCTAAGAATACTAAAGGTCCGGTTAGTGCTATGATCTTAGCAGGATTAGAGAAGTACGGTGAGGATCGTCAAACAATTAAAGAATTAATTCAGATTCGCGGTCAAAATGAGATTAAGAAGATGGAGAAGCGGATGCGTATTTTAGACTTTATTGCCTCAACAGCCCCATTATTAGGACTGCTTGGTACAGTAATTGGAATTATTAAGAGTTTTAATATTTTAGCAGGAGCAAAAGGAATTGCAGCGCCTAGTGCTTTAAGTTCAGGAATTGCCGAGGCATTAGTTAGTACAGCAGTGGGGTTGATTGTAGCAATTCCTACAATGTTATTCTACTCTTATCTCGACAGCAAGGTAGATGCTAAGACAAATGAGATGAATCAATGGTCAATGAGATTGATTGATCTTTTCGCTAAAGATAGTAGTAGCCAGCGACATTCAAGTCGTAGAGGTGACAAGTATGTTTCACAGAAGTACTAAGCGTAAGAGTGAAGTTAAGATATTACCAATGATAGATGTGTTATTCTTTTTATTGATCTTTTTTATGTTATTTACTACTTTTAGGACAACACCATCGGGGTTGGATATTAATCTACCACAAGCAGAGACAGTGACTCAACAGAAACAGGATCAGGTAGTGGTGAATTTATCGGCTAAAGGAGAGATCTATCTTAAAGACCAATTATTAACTAAGGCTGATTTAAGAAGTGAAGTTGCTTCTCAGTTAAAAGATAACTCTGAGACAGTAGTAATTATTAAGGCTGATCGAGCGGTTAAGTATGATAAAGTTGTGGAAGTAATGGATATTCTGCGTGAGATTGGAGCTCATCGTTTAGCTTTAGCAGCTGATAGTAGAACTAATGAGTAATCATTATGATGTAAGGTGGTTGATGTTATGAAAAGGTATCTTTTGGTGTCTTTAATACTACATATTATGCTTCTGGTAATATCTCCTAATTTCTATCAAGCTAAACCTGCGCTTAAGACTTCCCCTTTAGAACAAGAAGGGGTAATTGAATATACAGAGTTAGCTGAATCAGATCCTGAGGTAATTGATAAAGTTGAGGGAGTAGAGAAGAAAGAAAAAAAGAAGGAAGAAGAAAAACCTGATACGAATAAGCAATCAAAATCAACTGCTGAAAGCAAGCCAGAGCAGACCCAAGATTCAACCACTAATGTAGAATCAACAGCTAATCAGTCAGCTAAGGATTCGCAGACTGCAGAACAAAAGGAGAGTAGTGATGCTAAACAACAAGAAAGTTCAGAGCACTCTCAGACATCAGAGCAGTCTGAGAGTCAAGTAACAGAACAGAATGATCAATCGGAATCAACTGAGTCTGATTCTCAATCAGAATCAGAAAGTTCGCAATCGCAAAGTGAAGATAATGTTTCTGACGATCTATTAGATAGTGAGAATAGTAATGAAAAAGTAGAAGTGACTGAGGAGCAATCTAAACCTTCTAGTGAAGATGAAACAGCTAAAGATGATGACAGTAAAGAGAGTAACCAACAGAAATCATCAGCAGAAGAATCAGATGCTAATACTGATCAAAAAAGTGAGTCTACTGAGCAACAGAGCAAGACAGAAGAGAGTTCAACTCAAAAAAAGAAGACGCCTCAGATGATGATCTCTAATAAGCGTAAGCCTAACTATCCTAAGGATGCTTCTAGCGAAGAAATTGAAGGGACTGTAGAATTGAAAGTAGAGGTTGCTAAAGCGGGAGAAGTAAAGAAAGTATTAATCCTAGAATCTTCGGGTGATAGTAACTTAGATGGAGTAGCAAGATTGACTGTAGAGCGAGGCTGGGAGTTTGAATCAGCTAGTGAAGATTACACAATCTATTTAGATGTTATCTTTGAAGCGGGAGAGGTGGAGATAAAGTTTAATAGCTTAGATCTATAAATTAGCTCGCTAAGAGGTGAATTAACAGATGAAATTCCGAATTGTAATTTTGTTATTGTTAATAATTTTAAGTAGTTCTGCTCAAGCAGCAGTAGATGAACACGGTAACTTACAGATTAAAAATGATTATATTTCAATTATTGTTAATCAAAATGAACAGAACACAGGACGGTTTGCTGTAGATGTAACCGGTGGTAATCCAATGCATGATCGAGATGATGGTAAACCTTTAATCTATGGTCGTCCGCAGCCGTGGACTTCATATACTACAATTAAGATTGATGGTAAGAACTATATCTTTGGTGGTCAGACAGATAAACGAGCGGGTAAGACAGGTAATTATGGCACGCAGGTTAAAGCGCCTTACATAACTGAGCAGGGAAGTATTGAGACAATCTATAAGTATAATAATATCAAAGTAATTCAGAGTTTGAGTTTTGTGAAAAGTAATACTACCGGATTGCCTGATACTGCACAGATTAAATATCAGGTAATAAATAATGATGATCAATCTCATAAGGTCGGATTAAGAGCTATGTTGGATACGATGTTAGGAGATAATGATGGGGCACCATTTAGAATTGGTTCTAATGCAGTTACTACCGATCAGCTGTATACCAAGGAAGAATTACCTATCTTCTGGCAGGCGTTTGATCAGTTAAATGATCCAGCAGTAACTGCGCAAGGAACTATCAAAGGGCCTCAGGTGACTGCTCCAGATAAGTTATATGTAGCTGACTGGGGTAGCTTAGCAGACGGAGCTTGGAGCTTTGATTATAATCAAGGTGAAGAATTTATGCGTAAGGGAGAGTTTGAGTTGGATAGTGCTTTAGCTCTCTTTTGGGATTCCAAGCCTCTATCAGCAGGTAAGAGTAGGACTTATGTAACTAATTATGGTTTAGGAGGGATTACTACTGTTCCTGGTCTCTTATCAGTAGGAGTTAGTTCACCGGCCAAGGTAGTCTTAAATAAGCAAAATAAGACTTTTCCGGTGTTAACTTATATCCAGAATACTGCTGAAATTGAGGCTAAAGAGGTCAAAGCGGAGATTGATCTGCCGGAGGGACTTAAATTAGCTGCTGGAGAGTCACAACAGAAAGTAGTAGGAAATTTATCTTCTGCTTCGACAGGACAGATAGTCTGGCAGGTTGAGCCTGATTCTGAGGTAACCACTCCTAAAGAGTTGCAATATAGTGTAGAAGTAACAGCGGAAAATACTGATGATAATTCAGTTAGTCGGTCGGTAGAAGTTATTGGACCGCCGCAGTTAGATCTTAGCTTATCTGGTCCTGAGGAATTAACAGTTAAGAATAAGCAGTTAGTTCCTAATCCATTTACAGTTGTAGCTACAATTAAAAATAGTGGAGCTTCCAGTGCTTATGATCCTTCAGTGTCTATGGAATTGCCACCTGGTTTGAAGTTAGCAAGTGGTGAGAAACGAATGAAGTATTTAGGTTATTTAGAAGCTGGAGAGAAGGTAGAGATTCCTTGGATGTTAGAATCAGTAGGAATTGATGGTAGTTTGCCTTATGCTATTGAGATGAAATCGATTAATACCCAAGTGGAATCAGATATGAAATTTTTAGAAGTTCCTCAACTTCAATCTGAAGTTTATTTGGAGTCAGCTACCAGAAGGGTTAGAGTTGGAGATACTTTAAAGGTATACTTTAAGGCAGCTAATATTGCAGACTTTTATCGTTTAAGCTCTCAATTAAATTATGACCCTACTAAGTTAGATGTAATCTATATTTCGCGGGGGACTTTATTTGCTAAAGCAGACCAACTTTTAAATTGGCAGTATCAGCTTAATAAGAAAGGAAGTATTGAAATTAGCGGCAATTTAGAGTCAGAAGAAGATGTGTTCGATACAGTAGCGACACTTTATTTTAAGGTCAAAAAAGCAGGGCCAATTAATATCAATTTTAATAAATTAAATATAAATAATGAGTTAGGAAAGGAGGTAGAGTACAGTTCTAATAGCTTAACTGTGGAAGCTAGACATAGATAAAATTATAATTAATTAAGGGGGGAAGATTAATGCATAAGAGATTAATTACTGTAGGTCTAATTTTGAGTTTAGTATTAACTATGAGTGTACCAGCTTTAGCAGAGAGTAAGATTGAGGATGTACCTGAAGATCACTGGGCTTATAAAAGTGTTAAGAGATTGGTAGAAGAAGGATATATGTCTTTATATGAGGATAATACTTTTAAGGGTGAAGAGAAGGTTAGCCGCTATCAATTAGCTGAAGTAGTAGCTAAGATGTTAGTAGCAATTGATCAAGGTGGAGTAGAAGCTTCTTCCGAGGATGTTGCAACTTTACGTAAATTATCAACTGAGTTTAGAGAAGAGCTAGTTGAGCTTAATAATCAAAATGATGTCTTTGAACAAAAGATTGAGAAGCTACAGAAACAGGATCAAGTAGCTGAAGAAAACTTTGTTAAAACAAGAGAAGAATTGATGAATTTAAAGGAGAAAGTTAACGAGATAATTACTAAGATTAAAGAAGATAAAGCATTTAAAGAGGAGATTAAAAGTAGAGTATCAATGTTAGAGAGTAAGAATCGTAATTTAAAGAGTAGAGTAGCTGATTTGGAAGATGGTCTATCTTCTACTAAGTCTAAGAATGAAAAATTAAAAGAAGAGAAGGATCAGATGTTGATTGGCGGAGGAATATTACTATTATTAGCAGTTGCTGCTGGTAGTTAATTAATTAGTACTTATTAATGATATTATTTAGAGGAGGGGAATATTATGGAGCAGACTTTCTTTATGATTAAACCGGATGGGACAAGACGTAATTTGGTTGGTCAAGTAATTAGTCGGATTGAAGATAAAGGTTTAGATATTAAAGCACTGAAGATGATGAAATTATCGGAGGAATTAGCTAAGAATCATTATGCTGAACATATTGGTAAATCTTACTTTGAGCGATTGAAGAAATTTATTACTTCGGGGCCGGTTGTAGCGATGGTGATTGAAGGAGATAATGTAATTGAAATAGTCCGTAATATGATGGGAGCAACTGATCCTTTAGAGTCTGCTCCGGGTACTATTCGTGGTGATTATGCTTTTCGCATGGATCAGAATGTAGTTCATGGTTCAGATTCTAAGGAAAGTGCTGCACGTGAGATTGATCTATTTTTTGATGAAGATGAGATTTTATAAAATATTTCAATAGAGGAGTAGATGTCTATGTTGAATAGATTTAATTTAAAGGTTATAATTTTTACTTTAGTATTTACTCTATTTGCTCCTTACATATTATCTTTAGCACCTTTAGTAGATACTCCTACGGTGCAGGCAGGCTTTAACTTAGAAGTTAGTGGTGATGATGTTTCTAAGGGAGTTGCATTAGCATTACTATTCTTTGCAGCTTCTAAGTTAATGGATGATCGCAGTGAAGCTAAGAGTGATTTAGATGATATCTCTGATTCAGATGTGGGGCTATTAGCAAGAATTATTCATGCTGAAGCGCGAGGTGAGCCGTATCGCGGACAGGTTGCTGTTGGTGCTGTAGTACTTAATAGAGTAGAAAGTAGTGAATTTCCAAATACAATTCAAGGAGTCATCTATCAAGAAGGACAGTTTACTCCGGTGAAAAATGGACAATTTAATCTTAAGCCTGATTCAAGTTCCTATCGAGCAGCAAAAGAGGCATTAGATGGACGTGATCCTTCGCAGGGTGCGCTGTATTTCTATAATCCTGATAAAGCACGTACTTTATGGTGGTTATCGACGCGCGAAACTACAGTTAAGATTGGAGATCATGTCTTTGCTAAGTAAGAGTTATAAGCTCCTAACATCTGTTTAAATTGATGTTAGGGCTTTTTATTTAAATTTTAATTAAATCAATTGACAATCAGTAATTACTATGTTATATTTTAATAAGTTAATCCTTTACTATATTAAAACAATAAAGGGGTGGATAGAATGCAAAAAGATTTAAATTTTACTAAGCGACAGACCCCCAATGGTACTAAAGATTATTTACCTTTAGAAGCAAAAAAGAAGCGTTACTTAGAAGATGAAATTAATGCTATCTTTGCCAACTGGGGTTATGAAGAGGTTATAACTCCGACGTTTGAATTCTTTGCTGCACTATCAGTAGGTACAGGAATAGAACTACAGGAGAAGATGTATAAGTTCTTTGATCGGCAGGGGCATATTTTGGCTTTACGACCAGAGATGACAGCACCAATAGCTAGATTGGTAGCTAATAGATTAGAGGAGCGCCCTAAACCTTTGCGCCTTTCATATCAGTCGAATGTCTTTAAGTATGAGGCAACCCAGGCAGGACGACAGCGTGAGTTCTATCAGGCTGGCTTGGAACTAATTGGGGCTAGCGAACCATTAGCTGATGCTGAGATTATAGCAATTGTAGTTGAGATCTTACAGGAAGTAGGCTTACAGAACTTCTCGTTAGATATTGGACAGATAGATTACTTTATTGGTCTGATGAAAGAGACAGACCTTAGTGCTGATCTAAAGGCACAATTAAGAAGAACTCTTTCTGATAAGGATTTTGTAGCTTTAAAGGATCTAGTTATGCAGGCTGATTTAACAGATGAGCAACAAGAAGCAATCTTAACTTTACCACAGTTAAGAGGTGATAGAGAAGTATTAACTAAAGCGCGTCAATTAGTTAGTAATCAGCAATCTAAAAATGCTTTAGATAATTTAGCTGCTATCTATGATAATTTGGAGGCACTTGGTGTAGCTGATTATGTAAACTTAGATTTGAGTATTATTCGCGGCTTTAATTACTATACCGGTATGGTCTTTGAAGGTTATACTCAGGATTTAGGTTTTACTATCTGTGGCGGTGGACGGTATGATAATTTATTAGAGCAGTTTGGTGATGATGCTCCAGCTACTGGATTTGCGTTAGGAATTGATAGATTACTACTTTCATTAGAAAATCAGAATGTAGAACTGCCAATTGCTGATGAGCAGGTATATATCTGTTATGAAGCTGAAGAGAAGCAAGGTGCTATTAAGTTAGCTAAGCAGTTGCGAGCTAAAGATCAACAGGTGATCTTAGAGATAGTCGATCGTAAGGTAGAAGAGAGTATCGAGTATGGATTAGAACGTGACTATAGTCAAATTTTATATGTAGGTAGTGAAGATCAGGTAGAGAAGTTTGCTTATCAAGTAGATACGTTACAGGGAATAGAAGTTATGAGAATTCAATAGAGGAGGTTATGAAGATGCCCCCATTAAAGATTGCATTACCGAAAGGAAGATTATTTGATCCGGTAGTTAGTATTTTACAGGAAGCTGGGGTTGTAAAAGAGGATTTGAGCGATGATTCGAGAAAATTAATCTTAAATAGTCAGTGTGGAAACTTTCAATTTATTCTATCGAAAGCAGTTGATGTTCCAACTTATGTCGAGTATGGTGCGGCAGATATTGGTGTTGCTGGTAAGGATGTCTTATTAGAAGCGGATAAGAAGGTCTGTGAAGTAGTGGATTTAGGTTTAGGTAGCTGTCGGTTAGTAGTAGCGGTACCAGAAAAAACGGGGATTACTACTTTAGAAGAGCTACCGGCTAAAGCGCGTGTAGCTACTAAGTATCCTCAGGTAGCGGAGAACTTCTTTAATCAGCATGGAATCCAGGTAGAGACAGTTAAGCTAAATGGTTCAATTGAGATGGCACCAGCAGTAGATTTAGCGGAGATGATTGTAGATATTACTTCGACCGGTACTACTTTACGGAAGAATAATCTATTAGAGATAGCTGAGGTAGCGAAGTCTTCAGCCCGCTTAATTGTTAACCGCGTTAGTTATAAGACTCATTACCAACAGATTCAGCAAATAATTCAAGCGGTGGAGAGGAGCTTGACAGAAAATGATTAAGTTAATTGATACTAATCAGACAGGAGTAGAAGAGGAGTTAGAGCAGGTTTTAACTCGTTCTTCGTTTGATCAGCCGGAGAAATTAGAGATTGTACAAGAGGTATTAGATGATATTCAGGCTAATGGCGATCAGGCAGTACTTAAGTATACGGCTAAGTTTGATCAGGTAGAGTTAGAGGCTGATGAACAGTTAGTTAGTGAAGATGAGATTAAGGAAGCCTATGCAGCTGTTGATGATGAGTTTTTAGCAGCTTTGGAGACGGCAATTGAGAATATTACTGACTTTCATGAGCGGCAGAAGCGAGAGAGCTGGATGAATGTAGAAGATGACGGCGTCTTATTAGGACAGGTGATTAGACCACTCGAGAAGGTAGGTCTCTATGTGCCGGGCGGTACAGCAGCTTATCCATCATCAGTCTTAATGAATGGAATTCCGGCTAAAGTAGCGGGAGTAGAAGAAGTAGTGATGGTTTCGCCGCCGAGTCAGTCCGGAAAGATGAATCCTTATACTCTAGTAGCAGCAGATAAAGTAGGTATCGACCAGATCTATAAGGTCGGTGGAGCTCAGGCAGTAGGTGCGATTGCCTTTGGTACTCAAGAGATTCCGAAGGTCGATAAAATTGTTGGACCGGGTAATATCTTCGTGACATTAGCTAAGAAGTTAGCTTATGGTTATGTAGATATTGATATGTTGGCAGGACCGAGTGAGGTCTTAGTTTTAGCTGATGAAACTGCTAAACCGAAGCATGTGGCAGCAGATCTATTATCGCAGGCTGAACATGATGCTTTAGCTTCTTCAATTTTGGTAACTGATTCACAAGAGTTAGCAGAGAGTGTACAGACTGAATTAGAAGAACAGTTAGCAGAATTATCACGACAGGAGATGGCTCAGCAGTCGCTTGAAGATTATGGGGCTATTATCTTAACTTCTGATCTAGAAGAGTCAATTAAGATCAGTAATCAGTTTGCTGCTGAACACTTAGAGGTAGCGGTTGATAAGCCGTTCGAAGTCTTAGGTAAGATTAAGAATGCGGGAGCTATCTTCTTAGGACATTACTCTGCTGAACCATTAGGTGATTATATAGCAGGTCCTAATCACGTCTTGCCTACAGGGGGCTCAGCAAGGTTCTATTCATCACTAAATTTAGATGATTTTATTAAGAAGTCTAGTGTTATCTCTTATTCTAAAGAAGGTTTAGCTAAGGTTAAAGATAAAGCAATTAAGTTAGCGGAAGTAGAAGGTTTGGATGCTCATGCTAATTCAATTCGTGTTCGATTTGATGATTAATTATAGGAAGGAAGATTAAAGTGAGAAAGACGAAGATTAAACGTGAAACAGGAGAGACTAATGTTGAGTTAGAGCTGAATTTAGATGGGACAGGTAATAGTAAGATAGATAGCGGGGTTCCTTTCTTAGATCATATGTTAGAACTATTTGCTAGACATGGACTCTTTGACTTAGAGTTGACAGCAGAGGGAGATTTAGAGATTGACGCTCACCATACTGTTGAAGATATTGGTATCTGCTTAGGACGAGCTATTAAAGATGCAGTAGGTGATAAGGCAGGGATTAATCGCTACGGCACAGAGACAGTACCGATGGATGAATCTTTAATTTCAGTCTCATTAGACCTAAGTGGTCGTTCCTATTTAGTTTATAACTTAGAGTTAACACAGGCGCAGGTAGGTGACTTCGATACTGAATTGGTGCGTGAGTTTATGCAGGCAGTAGTTAATAATGGCGGTATCAATCTTCATCTACGTCAATTGGCAGGTCAGAATACTCATCATATTATCGAAGGTGCATTTAAGGCTTATGGGCGAGCTTTAAGCAAGGCGGTTGCTTATGATGAGCGAATTGAAGGCGTGATGTCTACTAAAGGAAAATTGGAATAAATTTCAAGAGTTTAGCTACTAATTAACACAGGTTAAACACTGGTTATAAGATTTTTAATACTGATTTTTCACTTTATATTAAATAATTTAGTTCTTAATTAGTGTAAATTCATGTTGATCCGTAGCTAAAAAAGCTGTGATTAGTGGTTTTGATAGGAGGAAGTAAGCGATGATTGCAATTATAGATTATGGAATGGGTAATCTGCGTAGTGTGCAGAAAGGATTAGAGAAAGTAGGCTTTGCAGCGGAGATTACATCTGAAGCGGAACAGATCTTAGCAGCTGATGGAGTAGTCTTACCAGGTGTAGGAGCTTTTGGTGATGCTATGGAGAATTTAGCTGAGGCGGAGTTAATCTCTGTGATTAAAGAAGTGATTGAGCAAGGAACTCCTTTCTTAGGAATCTGTTTAGGTCTACACTTACTCTTTTCCAGTAGTGAAGAGTGGGGCAATCAGCAGGGATTAGATATTATCAGCGGTGAGGTAGTTAAGTTTCCGGATGATTTAGAGAGAAAGATTCCACATATGGGCTGGAATCAATTAAATATTAAGCAGGATAGCGAGCTAATGGCTGGACTTGACTCGGGAACTTATCAATACTTTGTTCACTCTTATTATGTAGTACCTGATGATGAGTCGGTAATTTTGACGACTACTGATTATGGAATCGAGTTTGTATCCAGTATTCAGCGTGATAATATCTATGCCGTTCAGTTCCACCCAGAGAAGAGTAGTAGTCAAGGTTTAGAAATTCTTAAGAACTTCGGGGAGTTGATATAATGGAAGTAATTCCAGCAATCGATATTAAAGATGGTGAATGTGTGCGCTTATATAAAGGTGATTTTGAGCAGAAGACTGTCTATGGCGCCCCGCTCGAGATGGCACAGTTGTGGGCGGAGAAAGGTGCTAGTCGACTCCATATTGTAGATTTAGATGGTGCCTTAGATGGTCAGCCAACTAACTTAGAACTAATTGCTCAGATTGTTAATAAAGTGGGGCTGCCGGTTCAGGTCGGCGGCGGTATTAGAGATTTAGCTACGATAGAGCAGTACTTAGAGGTTGGAGTTGACCGTGTGATTATCGGTACTGCTGCAATTGAAAATCCTGATTTAGTCTTAGCAGCGATTGATAAGTTTGGAGCAGATAGGATAGTAGTCGGGATTGATGCCAAGGATGGTTATGTAGCTACCGAAGGCTGGCTTGAAACTTCAGATACTACAGCAGTGGAGTTAGGTCAAGCAATGGAAGAGAGGGGCGTTGAGCAGGTAGTCTTTACTGATATCAGCAAGGATGGCACTTTAAGTGGTCCTAACTTAAGTAGCACAAAAGAGTTGGCTACTCAGACGGGACTTAAGGTAATTGCTTCCGGTGGTGTTTCTAAGTTAGCGGATCTTAAGGATCTGTTACCATTAGAAGAGTATGGTGTAGTGGGAGTAATTACTGGTAAAGCACTCTACAGTCAGAGTCTAGATTTAGAAGAGGCGATCGCATTAACTAATCAATAAATTGGATTGAGGAGAGATCGATTAGATGTTAGCTAAACGTATTATACCATGTCTTGATGTCGATCAGGGACGGGTAGTTAAAGGGGTTAATTTTGTTGGACTTAGGGATGCTGGTGATCCAGTAGAGTTAGCTGCTGCTTATGATCAAGCAGGGGCTGATGAGTTAGTCTTTTTAGATATTACTGCTTCATCTGAAAAGCGAGAGACAATGATTGATGTAGTAAGGCGGACAGCAGAAGAAGTATTTATTCCATTTACTATCGGTGGAGGGATTAGAACAGTCGCTGATATGCGAGAACTCCTTAAAGCAGGAGCGGATAAGATCTCTATTAACTCGGCTGCAGTTAAAGACCCAGAAGTGATTGCTCAAGGAGCTAAGAAGTTTGGCAGTCAATGTATTGTTGTTGCTATTGATGCTAAACGCAAATCAGACTCCTCTACAAATCCTAAGTGGGAGGTCTATATTCACGGCGGTAGAAAGCCGACCGGTTTAGATGCTGTGGAGTGGGCTAAGCAGGTAGAAGAGTTAGGAGCAGGAGAGATCTTGTTAACTAGTATGGATGGTGATGGTACTAAAGATGGTTATGATAATCAGTTGAATGCTGCTGTCTCTTCTCAGGTGGATATTCCGGTAATTGCTTCGGGAGGCGCCGGAAATTTAGAGCATATTGCTGCTGCTTTTACTACAGGGCAGGCTGATGCAGCACTAGCAGCATCAATCTTTCATTTTGATGAGTACTCAATTAGTGAAGTTAAGGATTACTTAGCTAAAGAGGGGGTTAGAGTAAGAAGATGAGTTACTTAACAGATATAAATTTTGACGAGGATGGTTTAATTCCAGCTATTGTACAAGATGTAGAAAGTAATGAAGTTTTAATGATGGCTTATATGAACAAGGAAGCAGTAGAGCGAACAGTTAAGAGCGGCTATACTTGGTTTTGGAGTCGCAGCCGCCAACAGTTATGGAAGAAAGGTGAGACTTCTGGTCATCACCAACAGGTAGAAGAGATTAAGCTTGATTGTGATGGCGATACATTATTAATCAAGGCTCAACAGACTGGTGGTGCTTGTCATACTGGTTATTACTCTTGTTTCTATCGCAGTCTAAACTCTGATTCAGAATTTGAAGTAACCGGCAAAGAGGTCTTTGATGCTGATGAGGTTTATGGTAGTCAGGAGGATACAGATAACCAACAGTTAGTACCGCGTGGTGAGCTACCGCAGATCTTACAGGAGGTCTATGATGTTGTATTAGATCGGAAGGAGAATCCAGTTGAGGACTCCTATACTTGTTATCTATTTGATGAAGGATTAGATAAGATCTTAAAGAAGGTCGGCGAAGAAGCAGCAGAAGTGATTATAGCTGCTAAGAATGAAGATAATGACGAAGTAATCTTAGAGACTTCGGATTTATTATATCATTTACTGGTCTTATTGAATTATCATGAGATTAATTTAGAAGAGATATATGCGGAATTAGCTAATCGATTTGGAAAATAAATACTGTGAAATTAGGGATAGCTCATTAGAGCTATCTTTTTTCTTGCAATCGATATTAAAGAATGTTATATTAATAGGTAGTTATCAAAAATACTCTGTGGGAGGATCAGCAGTAATGCTTAGAAGTATGACCGGTTATGGACAGGTGCAGTTAGAATGTGATGGTTATGATATTACAGTAGAGATTAAATCTGTTAATCATAAATACCAGAAGATATATTTACATCTTCCTGATCAACTATCTGCATTAGAACCGCAGATTAATCAGATGATCAAGAATAAAATAGCTCGTGGTAAGTTAAATTATAATCTAGAGGTTAGTAGAACAGAAGAATCTCAACTAGAAGTTAGATTAAATGAGCTAGCAGCCCAGGAGTATATTGATTCTTTAGTTAAGTTAAAGGAAAAATTTGATTTAGCAGGTCAGTTAGATGTAAACTTATTAGCTCAATTTACAGATGTATTAGAAGTAGAAGAGGTAGCAGAGGATTTAGATGCTCTATGGCCTAAGATTAAAGAGGGTACTGAAGCAGCATTAGATGAATTAATTAAGATGCGTAACCAAGAAGGTCAGAAGTTGTTAACTGATTTGGAACATAGAGCAGCAGAGATAGATGAATTAATTGCTCAGATAGAAACTAGAGTTCCAGAGATGGTAACTGAGTATCAAAAGCAGTTAAGTTCTAGAGTAGAAGATCTATTAGCTGATGCTGAAGTTGACCAAGATCGATTGGCTAATGAGGTAGCAGTAATTGCTGACAAAAGTGACGTCAGCGAAGAGTTAGTTAGGATGAAGAGTCATCTAGAGCAATTTCAATCTACTTTAGAGTCAAATATAACAGAGCCGGTGGGTAAGAAGTTAGACTTTATTGCTCAAGAGATGCATCGTGAAGTTAATACTATCGGAGCTAAGATTAATGATTCTGAAGTTAGTAGTTATGTAATTGATTTAAAGAGTGCAGTAGATAAGATTAGAGAGCAGGTTAGAAATGTAGAATAAGATTCTGCAATTAATAAACTTTATCTTTATAAAGGAGGAATTTGAACATGGGAGTGGAGTTAATTAATATTGGTTTTGGTAATATTGTAGCAGCTAATCGTATTATTGCTATTGTAAGTCCAGAATCAGCTCCAATTAAGAGGGTAATTCAGGAAGCTAGGGATCGAGGAATGTTAATTGATGCTACATATGGCAGAAGAACTAGAGCAGTAGTGATTACTGATAGTGATCATGTAGTTTTATCAGCAGTACAGCCAGAAACAGTATCACAACGTGTAGACGACGATGAAGATTAAGCGAAACGGAGGAGCTGTAACTATGTATGAAGAAGGTAAATTAATTATTTTATCAGGTCCTTCGGCTGTAGGTAAAGGTACTGTGATTGAAGCTTTAATGTCAGAGTATCAGGATATCTCTTATTCTGTCTCTGTTACTACTCGCTGTCCTCGTCCTGGTGAAAAAGATGGAGTTGATTATTTCTTTGTCTCCAAAGATAAATTTAAGGAGATGATAGATTGTGATGAGTTTATAGAATGGGCTAAAGTCCACGGTAATTACTATGGTACACCACGAAAGTATGTCCAGAATAGATTAGCTAATGGACAAGATGTCATCTTAGAGATTGATACTCAAGGAGCAAATCAAGTTAAGAAGAAGTGTCGCCAAGGAGTCTTTATTTTTTTAGCTCCTCCTTCCTTAGAAGAGTTAGAATCGCGAATTCAAAAACGGGGTGCAGATAGTGAGCAGTCCATAGAATTGAGAATGGAGAATGCTTCTGAAGAGATGGAGCGAGCTGAGAATTATGATTATATTGTGGTTAATGATCAGGTAAGTCGTGCAGTTAAGAAGTTAAAATCAATTATTATTGCTGAACGCTGTAAGGTAGATTAAAAAACTGATTAGGGAGGTTATAAGATGTTATCTTATCCACCTTTAGATGAACTGTTAGAGAAGTCTGGTACAATAGAATATACATTAGTAATGCAAGCTGCTAAACGAGCTAGAGAGCTAAATGATGAGGAACCAGTTGTTGAATGTAAGACTAAAAAGCCTGTCTCTAATGCGTTAGAAGAAGTTTTGGCTGGTAAATTAAAACATATTCCTGTTGATCAGAAAGATGAGGAATAAATGAGATTAGATGATCTTGAAATACTATTAGGAGTTACAGGAGGAATTGCTGCTTATAAGGCGTTAGAGATAGTCAGTAGATTAAAGAAGTTAGGAGCCGAAGTACATGTTATTATGACTGAGGCGGCTACTGAGTTCGTACAGCCGCTAAGCTTTCGGTCTTTAAGTCATAATCCAGTAGTAGTGGATATGTTTGCGACTCCTAAAAAGTGGGATGTCCAACATATTTCGTTAGCTGAGCGGGCAGATTTATGTCTAATTGCTCCTGCTACAGCTAATATGATTGGTAAGTTGGCTAATGGAATAGCTGATGATATGTTGTCGACGACAGTGATGGCTACAGAAGCACCGGTCTTATTAGCACCAGCTATGAACTCTAAGATGTATGATAATCCTATCGTGCAGCAGAATTTATCTCAATTAGCAGAACTAAATTATCAAATTTTAGAACCAGAGGCAGGCTATTTAGCCTGTGGTAGTTCCGGTAAGGGTAGATTACCTGATCCAGAACTGATTGTTAAAGAAGTGGTGGCTAATTTAAGTGATAAGCAAGATTTAGCAGACTGTCGAATGTTAGTCACAGCAGGTGGTACAGAGGAGCCGATCGATCCGGTGCGTTTTATTGGTAATCATTCCTCAGGCAAGATGGGTTATGCTATTGCTCAAGCAGCAGCTAACCGAGGAGCTAAAGTACAGTTGATTTCTGCTCCAACAAATTTATCGTCTCCGCAAGATGTAGAATTAATTGAGGTACAGACAGCAGTTGAGATGTACCAAGCGGTTATGGAGCAGCAAGCTGATGCAGATGTGATCATTAAGGCAGCAGCGGTAGCAGATTATCGACCAGGTCAGCAAGCAGCAGATAAGATTAAGAAAGAGGAATCTAATTTAAAGTTGGAATTAAGAAGGAATCCTGATATTTTAGCTGAATTAGGTGCTAAGAAGAAAGAGCAGGTCTTAGTTGGATTTGCTGCTGAATCGAGTGAGTTAATTGCTAATGCAGAACGGAAGTTAAGAGAGAAAAATTTGGACTTGATTATTGCTAATGATATTACTGCTTCTGATGCTGGATTTGGTAGTGACACTAATCGTGTCGTAATTATTGATCCAACCACCGAGGTAGAACTACCTAATCTGCCAAAAAGAGAAGTGGCTCAGAAATTGTTAGACCGGATTACTTCTATTCTAGAAAGGAGAGAGTAGTTATGGATATTGAAGTTGAAAGTTTTAATTTAGACCATACTCAAGTTGAGGCTCCTTATGTGCGAGATGCAGGGCGGATTAAGACTCCTCAAGGTGATACTATTCAAAAGTATGACTTGCGGTTACTACAGCCTAATGGTCAGGCATTACCGACATCAGCAATGCATACTTTAGAGCATCTTTTAGCTGGTTATATGCGAGAGCGGATTGATAATGTAGTGGACTTATCTCCAATGGGTTGTCGTACTGGATTCTATTTGGTTGTAGTAGGTCAGCCGGAGTTAGAAGAGATTAAATCAGCCTTTATTGATTCATTAGAGGAAGTAATTAGTACAGAAGATGTACCAGCTACAACGGCTAAAGAGTGCGGTAATTATCGCGATCATTCTCTCTTTGGAGCACAGGAATATGCTAAGGAGATTGTAGATCAGTTTAAGGCTTAAAGCTAGGTAGAATTTGAGAGTAGGAGATTAATCTATATGCTGGTAAGTTTCGCAAATAATTAACCCTAAATTGCAATAGCAAATTGAACTAATCTCAAACTGCAATATTTTCATCAATCAATCATATAGAACTATTTTTAATTGATCCTCAAATGCTTCATCT
>JBNJEL010000023.1:0-22829 GCA_051745835.1 Bacillota bacterium | reverse complement strand
TCTAACATATTCAAAATATTAGTATAACTTAATTCATACTGCAGAGTAAAACCTATAATATCAAATTGCCCAGCAGCTCGTTTACTCTCTAAGCTAAATAGCGGCAAATTAAACTCCCGCATCTTCTCTTCTAAATCAAACCAAGGAGCATAAACCCGCTCCGCTGCTGTATCATCACGCTGGTTAAGTAGTTGATATAAGATTCTAATTCCTAGATGTGACATACCAACTTCATAACGATCTGGAAAGGCTAATAAGAAGTTAACATCATACTCGTCTAAATCCTTATCACTAGCATTTAATTCATTGCCTAGATATCTAGTTGGTTTACTAACTTCAGGCAGAATACTCTCTAACTTTTCTGCTAATTTATTATCTTCCATCAAGAATACTGCCTCCTTAACTGCTATAACTTATTTATCTACTATTCTATTATTTGATAATTTAATAACTTAATTTTGATTACTATTTATTTACATTCTAGATTTACTAGAAAAAACCTTTATTTTCTAGCAGTTAAATTATATCTTTTATCCGACCATTAATCCCTAAACTTAACAAACCAGTAATAATCTCTTCTTCCGTTAATGTAGTAATTAAATTTAAATCATCATCTAAGATAACAATAGTATGAAACGAATTAGGTTTAAAACGCTCAGTAATCTCCAATAATTGAGTACTCTCAATTACTACTAACTCTTCATTCATCATGATTTTCTTTGCCCTTAGCTTATGTTTCTTCTGGGTTAAATATTTCATCAATACATAGATATTATTCCTATTCTCACGTCCAGTCGAAACATAAATAAAAAAAGAAATAATCAATAACATAATATTAGCTCTACCTAATACTAACCCAATTGCTGCTCCTATTCCAATAATAACTGCTAAGTACTTGCTAACCTTAATACTTAACTTCGTTGCTTCTCGAAATCCCACCTGTTTGGTCTCAATTGCTCTAAATACTCGCCCACCGTCTAATGGCAGTGCTGGCAATAGATTAAAACAAGCAATAATCAAATTAGTCTTGATAAAAAAAAGACCCCAATCAACAGTAAATAATGAATAACGCAGACTCACTGCCATCATTCCGGCTAACAGCAGATTAAGTAATGGACCTGCTAAAGCTGTCTTGATCTCAATATCGGGTTCTAACTCTAACAGATCAGCATACTTAGCTACGCCTCCAAATGGAAGTAGCTCCACTTCAGCTATCTCAATATTATGGTGTCTAGCCACTAAAACATGCATCAATTCATGTAACAATGCTGCTCCAAAAGTAACTAAAGCTTTATCTAATAAACGAAAGTAACCAAAGATTAAAATCACAACTAAAAACAAAAAATTAAGTTTAAACTTAATTCCCCACAGCTTCATTATATACATAGTAATGCCACCTTATTTATCTCATCACTATAAATATATTAGGCAGCAAATTAAGATATGAAACTTAAAAGATTAATTTTTTCTTCCGAATATTAACATTAATAATCAAACCGACCGCCAAAATATTAGTTAATAATGAACTACCACCATAACTGATAAAAGGCAACGGCAAACCGGTAATCGGCATAATTCCCATTGCCATTCCTACATTTTCGAAGATATGAAAGAGAAACATGGAAATGATACCCACTACTAATAACTGTCCAAAATCATCCTTAGCTTCTGCTGCAACTTTAATTGACCGCCAAATTAGAATAAAAAAACAGATTAACACTAAAAATGCTCCTACAAAACCTAATTCCTCACCTAATACTGAAAAGATAAAATCTGTATGCTGCTCTGGTAAAAATCCTAGTTGAGTCTGAGTTCCAGCAAAGAGTCCTTTCCCTAACAATCCTCCGGAACCAATTGTAATCTTAGATTGAATTATGTTATATCCATATCCTAAAGGATCCAACTTAGGATTCCAAAAGATAATTAACCGCATTAGCTGATACTTTTTTAAAGGAATTGCAATTCCAAACTGGAAGTGAGCTACTAATGCTCCGCCCAAAATCACAACTGCTCCAACAGCTAGACTCAAATAATACTTTATATTAGCTCCTGCTACAAAGAACATGCCAGCAAAGATAGCCAATAAGACTAAACTAGTACCTAAATCTTTTTGAGCTAAAACCAATGCAAAAATTGGTAAAATAAAAAGACAAGCAAATAAAAAGTGTTTAAAATCTGTTAACTTCTGACGCCGCCGTGACAGAAAATCGGCTAATGAAATAATTAAACCTAACTTAGCTACTTCTGATGGTTGAAAATTAAACGGGCCTAAGCTCAGCCAACTTTTAGATCCACTAATCTCCTGACCTAAAAATAGAACAATTAATAATAATAGGACAGTTAATAAGTAGATAATCCCTGACGAATTTTTTAATATCCTATAATCAATCAGCAATACAAAAAGCAGCAACAAAAAACCTAAAATAGTTGCTGCTAACTGTTTAATCACAAACTGATTAGCAGCTAACTCTCCACTTTGAGTAGCACTTTTAATAATTACTAATCCTATGCCGATTAGCACTATCATCATCATTGGAATCCAGTAATCTAACTCCTGGAGCAGCTTCTTAAACCTCATCTTCACTCCTCCCTTTTACTACATAAGTTTCGCCATCTTAAATCATAACTTAATAAAAAACAGGCCACAATCTGGCCTGAAACAAATCTAATCTGTTATTAGTTAGTAGTCTTCTTAACCGGAATATTGGCTTTAATTGCGATCATACGATCATCTTGAGAAAGATCAATATCGAATTCATTCTCTTCTATTTGAACATACTTAGAAATTACTCCTATCAAGTCTTCTTTCATCTCCTCTAATGATTCACGAGACATATTCATCCGGTCATGAACTAATACTAGTTCTAATCGTTCTTTAGCTATATCTTTACTATTATCATCATCAGTAAAGAAACTCTTAATTTTCTCTAGCACTAACACCCCTCCTAACCCAGACCAATAATTCGTTTAACTCGGTCAACAAAGCCTTCATTTAAAGTCATTAGTGGAATATTCTCACCTTCAACTCGACGTGCTATATTATCAAAAGCCTCGCCTGCTTTAGCCTTACTTGATGATAGTACAATCGGCTCTCCTCGATTAGTAGAAACGACAATCTTCTCATCATCTGGTACTACTCCTAATAGCTTAATAGCTAAGATATCAATCATATCATCGATATCCATCATATCGCCTTTCTGTACCATATCCATCCTAATTCGATTAATAATCACCTGCGGATTATCTATTCCTTCTGCTTCTAACATACCAATAATCCGATCAGCATCTCTAATAGCTGATACTTCCGGAGTAGTAACTATAATAGCATCATCCGCCCCTGAAATAGCATTCTTAAAGCCTTGCTCAATTCCTGCTGGAGAATCAACCAGTACATAATCAAAGTTCTCTTTTAACTGATTACATAACTCTCCCATCTGCTCGGGAGCAACCGCTGTCTTATCTCTTGTTTGCGCAGCAGGTAATAAACAGAGACTATTATATCTTTTATCTGTAATCAATGCCTGCTCTAAACGACACTGTCCTTCTACTACATCAACTACATCATAAACAATTCTATTCTCTAAACCTAATACTACATCTAAATTTCTCAAACCAATATCAGCATCTATAAGCGCTACACTTTTACCTAACCTAGCTAAACCTGTACCTAAGTTAGCAGTAGTAGTGGTCTTACCAACGCCTCCTTTGCCTGAGGTAATTACAATTACTTTACCCTCCATAATCTATCCTCCTCATTATTAAATAATTAATTTTTTAACTTCTTAATTAAAATAGTATCATCTTTAATCAGTGCAATCTCTGGTCGGTCAGAGTAATCGTTACTATAACCAACTTCATCATCTGGAGACCTACAAAGCTTATTAGCAATCCTTAACTGAATTGGACGTAGACTGAAGGCGGCAATTGTTGCTTCTTGATTGCCGTCTACTCCAGCATGTCCTACTCCCCGAAATGAACCTAGTACTAAAATATCACCGTAAGCTGTAACCTTAGCTCCGGGATTAACATCACCTTTGATTACTATATTTCCTTCATAAGTTATTGACTGCCCCGATCGTAAAGTTCTATCCAGTAACAAAGTAGGTAACTGGGAATCACTCTCAACTTGCTGTTCTTGCTCCATCAGCTTACTATTAGTAATCTCAATCACTGATAAACCAGGTAGCGAAGCAAAAATATCAACTAACTCTTTTCTCTGCTCAGCTGTTATATTTCGATTTTCTAATTCTATTCTAATTCGTGAATTTATAAAAAAACTCTCTGCTTGTTCTACTTTCTCTTGTAAACTATCAATTAAATACTGAAACTCTAAATTTTGATCTAAAGTGACAACTAAACTACCCTCATTCCATTTAAAATTAATCCCTTCATCCGACATAAACTAGCCTCCTGGTTCTAAAAAGTGAAGAGTATTTACTCATTACTTCTGCATAATTGTAATATCTCCTTTTTTAAGCTCTAATTTACTCCTTGTTATCTTCCTTATCTGCTGCATCTGTTTGTGAATTAAAATAATCGGTTAATATTTTACGAGCCAATGGTAAAGTCTTACTGCTGGAATTGCCATACTCTAAAAAGACTACAATTGCCAACTGAGGATCTTCAGCTGGAGCATAACCAGCAAACCAGGCGTGATTATTTCTATCTTCTCGTGTCTGCGCTGTTCCTGTCTTGCCTGCTACTTTAAAGTCTAAATCACCTAAAACAGAACTAGCAGTACCGTAAGAAGTAACTCCTTCCATCCCTTTTTGTAAAACGTCAAATGTAGACTCTGATACAGATAACTGATTAAGTACTTGAGGCTTAAAGTCACGAACCAAATCCCCTTCTTTACTAACAACTTTATCCACGACTTGCGGGGAATAAAGTGTCCCACCATTAGCAACAGTAGCAACTAAATTAGCTAACTGTAGTGGAGTGGTCCGCAAATTGCCCTGACCAATCGACAGATTAATTGTATAACCTGGAAACCAGATCTGATCGATATGATTTTGAAAACGCTGTTTACGCCACTTGGGGCCAGGTACTAAACCCTTTCTTTCATCAGGTAAATCAATATCAGTCAATTCTCCAAAACCATACTGATAAGCATAATCCTGCAATAAAGTCTGATCCTGATTATAAAGCTGATGACCTAATTTATAAAAGACAGTATTGTTCGAATAAGCAATAGCATCAATAAAATCTAGTTCTCCATGCCCGCCAGTCATCCAATTACCAAATCTAACATCACCTGCTCGATAGTAACCTGGGTCGTAGAACTCATCTTCGCTACTAATTCCTAATTCTTCTACAGCCGCAGTAGCAGTTACTAACTTGAAGACAGAACCAGGCGGCGGAACACTTCTAATTGCTCGATTAAGTAAAGGACGCTGCGGATTACTATTTAACTCCTGCCAATTTTGATGACTAATCCCGCCTGAAAATAGAGATAGATCAAAGTTAGGCATACTAGATAATGCCCGCACTTGACCGGTCATAGGATCTAATGCTACTACTACACCTCCAGTAGGTTTCTCTTTCATATCTTCACTATCTTCTGCCGCAGCACGTAACTGCTTTAATTCCTTATGAAGATACTTCTCTACTGACTGCTGTAGTGAAAAATCAATATTTAAAATTAAATCATTTCCAGGTTGAGGCTGTTTAACACCTAAAGTCTGTCTTTCCTGCCCTAAATTATTAACTTCTAACTGCTTTTTACCATCCTCTCCACGCAGATACTCTTCATATTCCCACTCTAATCCACTCTTGCCAATCACATCATTTACTTTATATCCTTGATCTTGATACTCTTTTAACTGTTGAGCTGTAATCTCTCCTACATAACCTAACAAGTGACTACCAAAGCTATCATAAAGATAATCTCGCACGGGGATTTGATCAATAATAACCCCTGGTAATTCATCCTTTACTTCCTCTAAGAGCACTAACTCTTTTTGACTAATATCCCGTTTTAAGACTACCGACTTATTATCCAACTTGCCATCTAATTTATCTCTTAACTTGGCAGAACTAATTTCTAAAATTTGACTTAATCTCTCTAATGTAGAATCCAACTGTTGTCCAGTCTTATCAGGAATAATTGAAACTGAATAAGCTAATCGATTAGAGACAATAATCTTACCTTCCTGAGTCTTAATTTGACCCCGGGGCGCTTTTATCTCCCTGATTTGAATCCGATTCCCATCAGCTAACCTACGATACTTATCAACTTCGATAACCTGCAAATAAAATAATCGCCCAACAAAAATCAAAAACAGTACCAAAATTAACAGACTAAAGTACCATAAACGCTGATTGAATTCTTGATCTACAGCCACTATAACTTCCTCCCATACAACTCTAAATTACTATCAATAACGTCGATTAATTAAGTAGATGGCTGGATAGATAATTAGAGATAATAAACTATGATAACCAGTTAATGGTACAACTGTCTCTCTAAACCTAGCCCACAACTCCGAATGAACCATAAAATTATTACTCAACTCCATAATTAATAATTGATTTAGAAGAGTTGCTACTGCTATCACCAATACAGGAATTAAGATACTACGGTCATAAACTTTTCCTTTCAAAAAACCACAGATATAACCAGAAATTAACTTATTTACAATACTCACCCCAAATGCACCACTAGTAAAAACTTCCTGTAAGACCCCTGCTATAAAACCAAAATAAGCTCCTTTTCGATAACCAGCTAATAAAGAGTAACTAACAACTATAATTAACAATAAATCTGGAGTTACACCCCACAGCGGTCGGAAGGCAAAGAGAGTCATCTGTAAGATCAAGCCAATCATAATCACCAGTCCATCGATTAAATAACGCATCTAAGTGCCTCCCATCGTTAAAAACCAGTAATTACAAGTACTTCCTCAAATGTATTCAAATCAACTGCTGGTTCTACTAATGCCAAACGTGTTAAACCATAATCATCAGGTTCTACCTTAGTAATATGACCAATCTTAATTCCTTTAGGATAAGTCTTAGATAGCCCCGAAGTCAATACTCGATCATCAATTTCGACCTCAGCATTCCAAGGTAAACGCTGCATCTCCAACAAACCTCGCTGAGCTAAAGTACCTTTTACAATCCCAATCTCACGCGAATCTCTATTAGCTACCAAACCACTAATTGTAAAATTAGGATCATTAAGTAGTAATACTTGAGCATGATGGGTAGTTACCTTTTTAATTCGCCCTACTAGATTTCCGCCATAAGTAACTACTAACATCTTAGAATCTAATCCATCTTTACGACCTCGATTAATCGTTACTAATCGTGACCAATTACCAGCACTTTTGCCAATAACCTTAGCTCCTACTACTTCAAACGATTGACGCCTTTTAAAGTTAAGCAGACGCCTTAATCTCTCATTCTCTTTAGTTACTTCAGTTAATTGTTGAATCTTCCATTCCAACTTAGCTACTTGCTGCCTTAACTTTTTATTTTCTTGCTGCACCTGACGATAATTAGTCAAAGTAGTTACTGCAGTACTTATCTTTTCAGAAACTGTGCTTATACCACCTAAAAAGAAACCAGTAAAATCAACTACTATATCAGTTCCCCAATTACTCTCGGGACGATAATAATCGACCAAATTAACAAAACTCAATAAAAGAAATAGTACCACTAATACCAATATAAATCGTCGATGCTTTCTAAAGAATGAACCCACTTATATCACCTACTTATCACTACAATTAAGATAACCGCTTAGGAGTAATCAATACATCACGTAAAGAATTCAGTTCATCTAAGACCTTACTAGTCCCTTCCACTACACAGTGTAGTGGATCTTCTGCTAAATAGACCGGCATACTCGTCTCTTCACACAGTAGCTGATCTAAACCAGTCAGTAATGAACCTCCACCTGCCATAATAATACCGCGATCCATAATATCAGCTGATAGTTCTGGTGGTGTACTCTCTAATGTATCTTTAACTGCTTTTACTATATCTAAGACCGGCTCTTTAAGTGCCTCTTTAACTTCATCAATCGTTACTGAAATTGTCTTTGGCAGACCATTAACTAAATCACGTCCGCGAATATCGACCTCTTTTTTATCTGTATCGCACTTATCGCCTTTAAAGTAGGCTGAACCAATCTCCATCTTAACTGATTCTGCTGTTCTCTCGCCAACCATTAAGTTATAGTTACTCTTAATATAATTAACGATCGACTCATCCATATCATCGCCGCCAACTCTAATTGACTGTTTAGTTACAACACCGCCTAAAGAGATAACAGCTACTTCTGTAGTTCCTCCTCCGACATCAACAACCATATTACCTGTCGGTTCATCAACCGGCAGTCCTGCCCCAATTGCTGCTGCCATCGGTTCTTCAATTAAGTACGCCTCACGAGCCCCAGCCTGTAAAGCGGCATCAATTACTGCCCGCTTCTCAACCTCTGTAACTCCCGAAGGAACACAGACAATAATTCGCGGTCTAACTAATCTACGTCGTTTGTGAGCTTTAGTAATAAAGTGACGTAACATCTTCTCTGTTATCTCAAAGTTAGCAATTACTCCATCCTTCATTGGTCTAATCGCTATAATATTCCCTGGCGTACGACCGATCATCTTCTTAGCCTCATCACCAACTTTAAGTACTTCTTCGTTATCCTTTCTAATTGCTACTACTGACGGTTCAGTAATTAAAATCCCCTTACCTTTAACATAAACTAACGTATTAGCCGTCCCTAAATCAATCCCCATATCTCGTGAAAATGGTGCGGTTAAAAAGTCCATTACCATTTTAATTAGCCCCTTTCTATCACCTTATTTAAAATGACCACTTTCTTTTAAACTAATGTAATCTTCATTACCAATAATTAAGTGATCTAAGACCTCAATTCCTATAATTTTCCCTGCTTCTTGTAATCGTTTAGTTATTGCAATATCCGCTGAGCTAGGTTCAGGATTGCCACTAGGATGATTATGAGCTACAATTATCGCTGCACTACTGCGCTTGATAGCACTCTTAAAGACTTCACGCGGATGTACTACTGAATTGCTTAAACTACCAACTGATACTTCCTCTATCGCCAACACCTGATTTTTAGTATCAAGTAGTAGAGTAATAAAATGTTCTCTGCTGACAAATGATAACTTAGCTAATAATAGATTAGCCACATCTTGAGGAGAAGTAATTACTTGCTTTACTTCTTGATTAGCGACTCTAATCCGCTGTCCTAACTCAATGGCAGCCCTAATCTGAGTTGCTTTAACTACTCCTACACCTTTAACCTCTTGTAACTCTTCTATACTCAACTCATGAATAAACTTCAAACCACCGCTGTGAGATAATAATTTACTAGCTAATTCTAAGGCAGTATCAGATTGACTACCGGTTCTGATAATTAAAGCTAACAGTTCTACAGTCGATAAAGTATTTACTCCCCACTTAATCAACTTCTCACGTGGTCGCTCTTCTTTAGGTAAATCTTTAATTGTTAAATTATACTCAATCATACGGTCTGCTCAATCCTTTTAAATGATTTGATAACCCAATTCCTGACTTAGTTCAATCAACCTAGTAACAGGTAAACCAACGATATTAGTATAAGAACCGCTAATTCTTGTTACCAAAATAGCTCCTCGCTCTTGAATAGCATAGGAACCAGCCTTACCCAGCGGCTCGCCAGTTGCTATGTAATCCTCAATCTCCTGTCTACTAAAGTGACGCATCTTAACTTCGGTAACTTGATAATCTATTCTCTTTTGTCCTTTAATCAGATCTATAATAGCTAGTCCAGTCATTACTTGGTGGCAACCACCACGTAAACTAAGTAACATCTCATAAGCTTCCTCTTTAGAATCAGGTTTACCTAATACTTGCTCCTTATTAACCACAACAGTATCAGCTCCAATTACTAACTCTGATTCTACTCGCTTGGCAACCTCTTTAGCTTTAGCTGTAGCTAATCGCTGGACTAACTTAGCAGCTGACTTAGCTGTTATCTCTTCTTCATCTATCTGACTAGGTACTACCCTAAATTCTGCTCCAATCTGCTCTAATAGATCGCGACGTCGCGGCGAAGCAGAAGCTAACACTAAATCAACCATCATCATACCTCCATATAACTAACACATCATTGTATCAGTTCGTCATCTTGGCTTAAATTCCTGGTTAAAATCAAAATTTAGTTGTAACTGCTGAGCTAAATAAAGTACAGTCAACCCCACAAAGATCCCCGTAGGAATAGAAAAAAGTAATAAGTACGGTAGATAATAAAAGATTCCCCAGTTATTAATAATTAAGTAAGCAGTTACTACTTGTCCTAAATTATGCATTACTGCTCCTGCTACGCTAATTCCTACTAAACTAAACTTAACTCGCCCATAGCGATATAGCCCTGCCATAACTACAAAGCTTAATACTCCTCCCATTAAGCTAAGATAAAAATTAGTTGTCATAAAAGTCCCTAAAAGCAACGAAGAGATAATAATTCTTAATAATAACACCTGAACACTCGCACGATAACCCATCAACACTAAAGTTAATAAGATAATTGTATTAGCCAAGCCTAATTTAGCTCCCGGCACTATAATCGACATCGGAATTAGACTCTCTACTAAGTGCAAAATTACAGCCAAAGCAGTAAATAGTGCTAAATATAGAAAGTGTTTAACCTGTATCATATTCGTCCTTCCTTTGATTTATAGTAGGTGATCAATTATCAAATTAGCTATCTCACTTACCTGTTGTGAACTAAACTGTTGATCACTACGTTCTTTATTCTCCACAATCGCCAAAATACCCTCATCAGCTGTAGAAAAAAGTGGCTCATCTGACTTATTTGGTCGGTAGACTTCAATTTTAGGCTTATCAGCCGACTTATATCCTTCGGTAATTACTAAATCCAATTTATCATTATTTAGATATTCAGTTAAAATCCTATCTAATTTCACTTCACTATCTAGCTCTTCAATCTTTGCCAACCGGCGAGGAGCAGAGAGAATAACTGTCTTAGCTCCCGCCTGACGATGAACCCAGGTATCTTTACCCGGCTTATCTATCTCAAAATCATGTCCATGATGTTTAATAGTAGCTATCTGATAACCCCTAGATTGCAGTTTAGGAATTAATTGCTCTAATAATGTTGTCTTGCCCGAATCTGACCTACCTACAATTGAAACTACAGGTAACATTTAATTCACCTACTTTTTAACTTTCTAAACTTATTCTACGATCTGTAAAGCTTTCTGATAATCCTGACGAGTATTGACATTAAAAAAGGAATGAAATTGAGGATCAAACCTCTTAATCTCTTCCTCTTCGATATAATCAACATCAATCCCTGCCCAGCTATCTAAATCTGTCGCCCTTAAATTTCCTGCTTTAATCTCCGCTGCTATTCTAGAAATACAGCTTTTATTATAGAGTGCATGTAATGGTTCTAAATAATTATTAATCCGCGGTACTACTATATCAGCTGTCGGTTGGTGGCAGATATACTCAATTAATTCTAAATTCAACAGAGGTAGATCACAGGAAACAACAAAGTTATATTGATCATCACTAGCTATTAATCCTGCATGAATACCAGTTAGCGGTCCACGATACTTAAGCTTATCAACTACTATAGATACTTGGTAGGTTTGATATAACTCTGGTTCCCTTGTCACAATTATAACTTCAGAGAAGAGTTCTTCTAATTTAGTGATGATTCGTCCAATCATCGTTTGAGAGCCAAACTTCAATAAAGGTTTGTTAGCTCCTTTCATTCTAGAACTCTTACCTCCGGCTAATATAATAGCTGTCATAGCCTGTCACCCCTCTAATTAACAGTTAACTCCTTAAATCCTGGACTGCGCCAGATATCTAACTGCGGCGTAACTAACATTCCCTCTAAATTATCATGTTGTTTAATATACTGCTTTGCTCGCTTAAAACCTAAGATAAATAGCGCAGTAGAGAGAATATCGGCTTGAAAAGAAGAATCCGAAATAACCGTTACACTAACTAAACCTCGCGCTGGATAGCCCGTCTGCGGATCCAAAATATGGTGATAGCGTTTTCCTTCCTCGCTAAAATATCGTTCATAATCACCAGAAGTAACGAGATTAGTTGCTGCTACTTCAACTATATCTATGTAGTTACTATCACTTTCCTCTTGACTGCGTGGATGTTGAATCCCAATCCGCCACTTAGATCCATTCGGCTTAGTACCAATAGTTCTAATATTACCGCCAGCATTAATTAGCGCTGACTTAATCCCCGCTTCTTGTAACATCTTTGCTGCTTGATCTACAATATATCCCTTAGCAATACCGCCTAAATCCAACTTCATACCCTGTTCTGCTAACATCACTGTCTGCTGTTGTTGATCAATCTTAATCTGCTGATAATCTACTAATTCTAATCGATCCTCTATCTTAGTCTGAGCAGGCACCTGATTCTCTTCAGTCCCAAATCCCCACAACTCAACTACTGGAGCTATAGTAACATCAAATGCTCCATCGGTCAAGCGTCCATACTTCTTTGCTGTTGTGATCATCTTAAATATATCTTGATTAACTGCTACTGGCTTAATACCTGCCTGCTGATTAATCTTAGTGACGATACTTTCTTGATGATACCTAGTTGCTTGGTCAGCAATCTCGCGCATTCGTTGGACTACCTGTGTACCAACCTTTTCTGCATTATCACCTTTAATCTTAAGCGTAACTACCGTATCCATCAAAAATTGTTGAGTCTGATACTCTTCTACTTTATCCTGTTGATTAAATCGAATAACTGTTAATCCAACTAATAAAGTAATAATCACTAATCCTAATCCTATCTTTTTCCTCATCTTTTATTCACCTACCACTAATACTACTACTTTTAACAAACTTACCTTTAATTTTATCACTTTAACCTTTATTTGACAAACTTAATTATAGATAGAGATTAAGTTACCTAATTTAAAAAGAGCTACATCTATATAACTAAAAATAATTATATTTAATAGAGTAGAACTGGTTAACACTGCTGCTATAAAGCTAATTAATGCTACGTCAATGCTGGTAATCAATAATAGACTACCTAAAGCAGCTACTCGATCTTCCTCCACTTCTTCTAAACATAATGAATCAGTAATTAAATTTAACTTTAAACGACTACTATGTAAGAAGGGATCTTCTACTTCTTTAACTAAACGATTAAATAAGATACTAATAATCCCTAATAAGATAATACTGATTAATTTAGCTATCTCTGCACCAATATAGATTAGAATTAACTTTCCTAATAAGGTAAAAAGGGTAATCAAAATTAAGTTACCAAATAAAGTAATAACTAAACTAATCGTCGGTACTCTACCCCACTCCTGTTTATAAATTATACCCCCGTAGAGACTGTCTATACTAACTAAGATAGATAAGAGTAGTAAAGTCCCTAACTCCAAAACCTAACCTCCCCTTTGCTTAGCTTTATTCATCATTAGTAAACTTCTATTACTAACTTATGATATTAAAGCCAAAATGTGCTCCTGGTAATAAAAGAACCTAGGTCAAGCTGACCTAGGTTAAAATAGAACTTACTATTTAGTTATTAAGTTACTCTAACTTAAATCTATCAGTTAATTTCTGTAGCTTCTGTACCATATTAGTTAACTCCTGAGAAGATTTAGTCACCTCTTGAGACATACTAGAGATATCTTGAGTCGCATTCAGAATGCGGTCACTATTTTCTGCTAAGTTCTGAGTAGAAGCCGAGGTCTCTTCGATATTAGTAGAGGTTTCATTAATCGCATCATTAATTTCGGTAAATACCTCCCCTGTCTCATTAGCTACCTGACGTCCTTCGCTCACTTTAGACTTAACCTGCTTAATAGAGTCCAAACCAACTTCTGATTTCTTCTGCGTTTCAGTAATTAAGTCAGTAATATCATCAGTTGCTTTAGCTGTCTCTTCAGCTAACTCTCTAATCTCCTCTGCTACTACAGCAAAACCTTGACCATGTTCACCAGCTCGAGCTGCCTCAATGGCTGCATTTAAAGCTAATAAGTTAGTCTGATCAGCTATATTAGTAATTAATTCAACTATCTGTCCAATCTCATCAGCATTCTCATCTAAGCTATTAATCACCTCTACTGTCTGATCAACAACTTGATTGATCTCCTTCATACTAGCTACCGTCTCTTCAATATTATCACTACCTACTTCAGTCCTAGAAGCTGCCTCCTCAGCAAATCCAGTTACTTCTTGAGTGCTAGAAGAGATCTCTTGAATTGAGCTAGTCATTGTATCAATTAGCTCATTACTCTCTTCAATAGTAGCATAACCTTCTTCTGCCGAAGCTGATAGTTCTTCACTTTGGGCTGACAGATCTTCAGTCGTATCTATTAATCGACTAATAATTTCCTTTAAACTATCATGCATCTGATTTAAAGCTTTAACTAATCTACCTATCTCATCCTCCTTATTTACTTCTAATTGTTCTACAGCTAAGTTACCCTCTGCAATCTCTTGTGAGAAGTTAACTACATCAGTTAAAGGAAGCATAATTTTGCGATAGAGTACTACAAAGGTTCCAATTAAGCTAATAATCACAATCAAGATCAATACATTAATTCCAATTAACATCCGATTAGAGAATTGACGTGCCTGCTTAGTTTCTTGAGCTGCCTGTTGATTAATTCGCTGCTGAAACTGCTGAATATAAGAGTTAATCTGTTCTTTATGTTGATCATACTGATCGCCAAAGACTAACTCACGAGCCTGATCTAAGTTATCATTCTCAACTGCCTGCATCGCCTCTTCTTCAAGCTTAACTAAAGCATTAGATTTATCTAAAGCCTGCTGTAATAAATCTAGAGCTTCTTGATCAACATCAAGCTCTTTTAACTTATCAATCACCTTATCTCTAGTCTTAGTCTCTCTTACTTCCCGCCAATAATTATCATAGTAAGTCTGATCACCATACTGTACATATCTTCTAACCTGATTGGTCAAATAATCTGATGCATCTTCTAGCTTATTTCCTAATTCCTTTAATTTAGCCTGCCGATTAACCGCTATTCTTTCTTGCTGAAAGCTTGAATTTAACAGATAAATACTACCAGCAATCAAAAGTAATAAGATAAACATAAATGCTCCTGCCTTGACGATATTATCGTCAGAACGTAACTTTAACTCTGATAATGACTTCATATCACTAGCCCCCTATTAAAAGATTGATAGTTATTAATTTAAATAATAATACCAAATCCCCCTGTAATTTTCACGAATTTAATCATTATTTTTATAATTTTAATTATTCAGATAATTTAACTAAATCAAAAAGCCCAGGTTAGATCACCTAGGCTAATTCAGCCTCCTTAACTGCTTTTAAGGCTTGATAATTGGCTGCAATCGTCTTTTCGATATCTGCTTGACTATGTGCTAGAGACATAAATCCAGCTTCAAACTGCGAACAACCAAGATAGATCCCCTGTTCTAACATCTTTCTAAAGTAGAGACTGAAAGCTTTAGTATCACACTGCTTAGCTAACTGATAATTCTTAACCGGCTGGTCAATAAAGAAGAGACTGAACATCGCCCCTACTCGTGACTGATAATAATCTAGTTCTAACTCTTTAAGATTATCTGCTATACCTGCAGTTAACTCTTGACTCTTCTCTTCTAACTCATCATAGACCCCCGGTTGTTGTAACAGCTTCAGCGTCTCTACTCCTGCTGCCATTGCTAACGGATTACCCGATAGCGTCCCTGCTTGGTAGACAGGCCCATCAGGTGCTACATAATCCATAATCTCTTCACGACCACCATAAGCACCGACTGGCAGACCGCCGCCGATAATTTTACCTAAACAGGTCAAATCAGGTGTCACACCATACCTCTCTTGTGCTCCACCATAAGCTACTCTAAAGCCGGTCATTACCTCATCAAAGATCAGTAGCGCATCATGCTTTTGAGTAATCTCTCTTAATCCTTCTAGATAATTAGGTTCCGGCTCAATTACTCCCATATTACCGGTGACCGGTTCGAGGATAATAGCTGCAATCTCTGTACTATACTCCGCAAAGATCTCCTCGATTGCTGTTAAATTATTATAGGGAGCAGCTATTGTCTCTTCAGCTATCTGATTAGGCACGCCAGGACTACCTGGAATCCCTAAGGTTGTAACTCCCGATCCCGCATCAATTAAGAGACTATCGCCATGTCCGTGGTAACAACCAGTTAACTTAATAATCTTATCGCGTCCTGTAAAACCACGCGCTAAACGCAGCGCACTCATGGTTGCTTCGGTGCCTGAATTAACCATCCGCACTTTATCGATTGAAGGAACTGCCTGACAGATCATCTGCGCTAATTCAGTCTCTAACTGAGTCGGCGTACCAAAACTAGTCCCCTGCGCCGCCTGGTTCTGTACTGCTTCGACCACCTGAGGATGGGCGTGTCCTACAATCATCGGTCCCCAGGAACTAACATAATCAATATACTGATTACCATCGACATCATAGAGTTTAGAGCCGCGTGCTTCTTCGATAAATATCGGCTCAGCATCAACAGCACTAAAAGCACGCACCGGACTATTAACTCCGCCGGGAATCACCTCTTGAGCTGCCTGAAACTTCTTGTGAGATTGATTCTGTTCTAAGCTCATAATTACTAACCTCCTCTGCTTAATCTATCATCATTAATCATCTTCACAGAAATACTTCATACTTACTTTCTTCAACTCTTCCGTACTATATAAGATTGTATAATCATCGATTCCTGTTTGAGCGACAAGCTCTCTTACTACCTCGTTAACTACTGCTTCACTCTGACCATGAATCATACTAAAGAGATTATAAGGCCAGTCAGGATAGGTCGGTCGCTGATAGACATGACTAATCTCTTCATAAGCAGTCATTAACTCGCCAACTTCCTGACATCTATCCTCCGGTACTACCCAGGCAGTCATTCCATTAAACTGATAGCCTGACCGGCGGTGGTATAAGATAGCAGCAATTCGTCTAAGCTGTCCTTTCTCTTTAAGCTGACGTAATCTAGCAAGTACTTCCTGTTCACTTAAGCCTAACTGCTTACCAATCTGTTGGTAAGGACGCTTACTTAGCGGAAGATCGCCCTGCACCGCTCTAACCAATGCCTTATCTAACTCATCTAAACTCTCAGTCATTTTGACTCACCCTCATCTGACTTCATATCCAAATTAACGCCTAACTTAAAAAAGCGTTTAGCCGGCAATCTCCTCAACTGCTCAATCCCAGTAAGTTCTTCTATCTCGGCTAACTGTTTCTCTAACTCTTCATCATTAGGAGCAATTAAGGTAAACCAGAGGTTAAAATTGTGGTTACGGCGATAGTTATGAGTTACTCCGCGGTATTGATTAATCGCTTCCGCTACCTCATAGAACTTACTTTCAGCTACTCGACAGGCAATTAGTGTACTAACATAACCTAACTTGCGCGAGCTAAAGATACCACCTAAACGACGGATATACCCTTCTTTCTTTAACTCCTCTAAACGACTAATTACATCTTCGGTCGCAATGCCTAACTTAGCTCCTAAATCAGCATAAGGAGTAGCACTTAAAGGAATACCTTGTTGAGTTAGATTTAATAATTCTTCATCAATAGAATCTAAACTTTTCATGACCATCCATCCTTAGCACACCACGGTTCGCCAGCCATATAATCACCATCAGAGTAGTAGTAAGCACGCGCCCGACAGCCACCACAGATATCAGTCTGGTCACACTGACCACAATTACCCCTATACTCCATTGTCCGCAGCTGATTAAAGACTTCTGACTCCTGCCAGATAGTGGCAAAGCTCTCCTCTCTAACATCACCAGCTTCAACAGGTAAGTAAGGACAGATATGTACTTCACCATTAGGCAGAATACAGCAGTAGCCAGTCCCTGCTAAGCAGCCGCGAGTAAAACGTAGATCAAGCCCTAGTTCTTGGGCAGCTACCATAAATTGCGGGGCACAGGTTGGCTTTAGCTCAATCTCTACCTCTTGCTCTTTCTCCATAATGCGATCAATCATCTGGTGATAACGTTGAGCCCGCAGAGAGTTGCGTTCAATCTCTTTACCGCGACCTGTCGGTACTAAGAAGAAGGGATGGTGCGCTCTAGCTCCTAATTCAATCGCTAAGTCAGTTATTTCCTCAAACTGCTCATAATTATTCTCAGTTAAAGTAGTATTGACCTGCACCGCTAATCCCACAGCAATCGAGTTCTTAATACCATCTATAGCTCCCTGCCAAGCACCTTCCTGCTGTCTAAATTGATCATGGAGTTGAGGTTGCACACTATCTAAGCTAATTCCTACTGCCATTAAGCCTGCTTCTTTCAACTTTTTTGCTACATCCATAGTAATCAAAGTCCCATTAGTTCCCATTACTGGACGCAGTCCCACCTTTTGAGCATGACTAATTAGCTGATAAATATCATCACGCAACAGAGGCTCACCTCCACTTAAGACAATAATCTTAAATCCAGCTTCTGCTATCTCGGCTAATAACTGCTTACCTTCTGCAGTAGTAAGTTCATCATTTTCCTTAGCTTCGGGACCAGAATCGCGATAACAATGTTTACAGTATAGATTACACTCTTTAGTCGTATTCCAGGAAATAATCATCTGCTTAATCCTCCTTTAGCCAGCCAGCAACCTGCGGAGCAAAGTAAGTTAAGATCAAATCCGCTCCTGCTCGCTTGATACTCAACAACATCTCCAGTACAATCTCTTGTTCATCAACCCAGCCTTTCTCCGCTGCAGCTTTGACTAAGGAGTACTCACCACTGACATTATAAGCTGCCACCGGATAATTAAACTCCTCTTTAACTTGCTGAATAATATCTAGATAAGATAAAGCCGGCTTAACCATCACAATATCTGCACCTTCTTCAATATCTAAAGCTACCTCTTTAATTGCTTCTCGACTATTTGCCGGATCCATCTGATATGAACGACGATCTCCTTCTTCAGGCGCTGAATGAGCAGCATCGCGAAAAGGGCCATAGAAACTAGAAGCATACTTAGCAGAGTAAGCCATAATAGAGATATTATTAAACCCATTCTCATCTAAAGTCTTACGAATCTTACCTACTCGACCATCCATCATATCTGACGGAGCTACCATATCAGCTCCTGCTTCAGCATGAGATAAAGCTACTTTAGATAGCAATTCTAAAGTTGAATCATTCTCCACTTGACCTTCATCCAGCACACCACAATGTCCATGTTCTGTATACTGACATAAACAGACATCGGTAATCACTAACAGTTTGGGATACTCCCGCTTAATTAAGCGGCAAGCCTGTTGGACAATACCACCTTCAGCCCATGCTTGTGAACCCTCTTGATCTTTGCTGCTAGGTACGCCAAAGAGAATTATCGCTTCAATCCCTAAATTAACAATCCGCTCTACCTCATCTAAGATTAAATCTAATGACCAGTGATAATTACCTGGCATTGCAGGTATCTCTTCTTTAATCTCACTACCTTCGACTACAAATAGAGGATAGATTAAGTCATTACTACTCAGACTCGACTCCTTAACTAAGTTACGTATATTATCTTGTCGCAGACGGCGGGGACGTTTAATTAACTCGGGAAACATACTCTTCACTCTCCTTTAATAGAATTATAATCCTAGCTCACTATCCGTCAAATAACAGGCAGGATCCTGCTGCCAAAAATCACCATAGACTGCTTGAGCGCGCGTCCTAAAGTTACCATTACAGTAATCAAGCCACTGACAGTGCTGACAACGACCCTTAAGTAGTGATTTTCTCTCTCTTAAATTCACTTGAATCTGATGCTGATCGCGCTGCCAGATCTGACTAAACTTATCCTCTTTAACATTACCAAAGGTATAATCCTGCGTAAATTGATCAGGATGGACATTGCCCTGCCAATCAACATTACCGATAGCTATGCCACTGCGATTGCCGCCATTACAGGCTAACAGCTTAAGAGCTTGTTCTGCTAACTGGGGTCTTAACTCCTTCAAGCGCAGATAAGTATAGATTCCATCAGCATGATTAGCTACCGTTAGAATCTCTTTATCCAAACCACGCTGCTTAAAATCTAGTGTTCGTTCAATAATCAAATCTAATACTTCCCGCTTCTGGGTAGCTGAGATATCTTCTTTAATCATCTCACTAGCTCGTCCCGAATAGACTAAGTGATAGAAGCAAGCACGTGGAATCTCTTCTTCTTCAATTAGCCCTAAGATATCCTCTACTTCTTGATAATTATAACGATTAATTGTAAAACGCAGCCCTACCTTTTGATCGACTGCTAAACAGTTATGTAAGCCTTCTAATGCTTTTTCAAAAGCACCAGCTTGACTGCGAAACTGATCATTCGTCTCAGCCATACCATCAAGACTAACACCGACATAACCAACCCCCACATCCTTAAGCTGTTGAGCTACCTGTGGAGTAATCAATGTCCCATTAGTCGAGATAGTCGGTCTAATTCCCTGAGAAGCAGCATACTCTACTAAGGTTAAGATATCATCTCTTAACAGCGGTTCTCCACCAGAAAAGAGAATCACCGGTACGTTAAAGTCTGCTAAATCAGCTATCAATTCTTTCGCCTGCTGAGTACTTAACTCTCCGCTATACTCCTGACTATCGGAATCAGAGTAACAGTGTAGACAGTTTAAGTTACAAGTGCGGGTAGTATTCCAGACAACTACCGGACCGCGTCCACTACTGGTGCCGTACTTCTGCTTTTTAGCCTGCTTGGTATAACGCAGCTGGTCACCAAACTTCTGGCGACCGCCTACCAACTTCGAAATACTAATCATCAGCTTTCCTCCCTGTTTCCTCTAAAATCGCTCGTACTAAGCCTTCAATTGTATACTCTTCAGCTACTATATCTACATTTAAGCCCAAATCTTGAGCAGTCTGAGCTGTAATCGGTCCAATGCAGGCAGTACTCACTTCAGCTAATAACTCCTGATAATTAGGCTCATCTAACATCTCGATGAAGTTACGTACTGTCGAAGAACTAGTAAAGGTAAGAAGATCTAACTTACCATCAGCTACTAAGTCAGCAACTAACTGATTACCCTCGCCGGGCAGAATGCGATAAGCTGTCACCTGATTAACCTCAGCTCCTCGCTCCACTAAACCCTGCGGTAGAGTAGGGCGGGAGATATCAGAGCGCGGTAGTAAGAACTTCTCACCTGACAGGTCATCATCTAATCCAGCTAAGATAGATTCTGAAACATAATCTTTAGGAATATAATCGACCTTCAAGCCCCAATCCTCTATCTCAGCCGCTGTCTTAGAGCCAATAGCTCCAATCTTAGCATTACCAAAAGCGCGAACGTCTAACTCCAGCTTTCGTAGCCGCTTAACTACTGATTTAACGCCGTTAACACTGGTAAAGATAACCCAATCATACTCTCCAGCCTCCTGAAGTGCCTTATCCAACGGCTCAAAATCTTTGGGCGGTGCAATCTTAATTGCCGGCGACTCTATCGGCTCAGCTCCTAATTCAGCTAACTGATTCGATAGTGAACTAGCTTGTTCTTTAGGTCGCGTAACCAAGATCCGCTGTCCAAAGAGCGGTTGATTATCAAACCACTGTAACTGATCTCTTAAGTTAACTACTTCACCAACAATAATAATCGCCGGGGGCTGTAAATCTGCTGCTCGAACCCGCTGCACTATATTATCTAGCGTACCGCTTACCGTCTCCTGTTCCGGCTTCGTACCCCAGCGCACTAAAGCTACCGGCGTTGAACTAGCTCGTCCATGTTTCTGCAGTTTAGCCACTATTCGCTCTAAGTTACCTACGCCCATCAAGAAGACAATCGTACCAGTAGCAGTAGCTAACTTGTCCCAATTAATACTCGACTCTTCTTTCGTCGCTGCTTGATGGCCAGTAGCAAAGGCTACCGTAGAATTGAAATCACGGTGAGTGAGAGGAATTCCGGCGTAAGCAGCAGCTCCAATCGGAGAAGTAATGCCAGGCACAACTTCAAACTCAATTCCGTGTTCTTGCAAATACGCCGCTTCCTCACCGCCACGACCAAAGATAAACGGATCGCCGCCTTTGAGTCGAGTTACTACTTTACCCGCTGCTGCCTTTTGAACAAGCAGTTGATTAATTTCAGCTTGAGTATAAGTATGATCTCCTGCCTTCTTACCAACGTAAAGTTTTTCAGCATCTGCACTAGCCTGATTTAACAAGTTAGAATTAGCTAAATAATCATAGACTATTAAGTCAGCTTTAGCAATTGCTTCCTGACCTTTGACCGTAATTAATTTCGAATCTCCCGGTCCAGCACCAACTAATAAGACTTTACCCTTACTCATTAATTATCAGTCCCCTGTCTAACTGCTCTTAATATCTTACCTGCTCCTTGCTCTAATAATCTCTCGGCTAATCTAACTCCTAACTGTTTACTTTGGTCAACACTTCCACAGATCTGATCTCTTAACAGCACATCTCCATCTAGAGAAGCTACTAAACCATCTAGCCGTATCTCACTACCATTAATTTCAGCTAAAGCTCCAATCGGAACTTTACAATCACCGTCTAACTCTTCTAAGAAGCCTCGTTCTGCCTGTAACTGATATCGAGTCTCTTGATCATCAATTGATTGTAGTAATTCTTTAATCTGTTGGTCATCTTCACGTGCTTCAATTGCTAATGCTCCCTGACTGGCAGCGGGTAACATGCGCTTGCTATCTAAGTACTCTGTAATCTGATCTTGCCAGCCCATTCTCTCCAAGCCAGCAGCCGCTAAAACTATAGCATCCAAATTATACTCTGGATCAGCTAGCTTATCTAATCGCGTATCAATATTACCTCTAATCGCTACTACCTCTAA
>JBNJEL010000022.1:0-23739 GCA_051745835.1 Bacillota bacterium | reverse complement strand
ATATAAAAATTGACGCGGGGTAGAGCAGTCTGGTAGCTCGTCGGGCTCATAACCCGGAGGTCATCGGTTCGAATCCGATCCCCGCAACCAAATTAATTACTTGACATGCGGCGAGATAGCTCAGTTGGTAGAGCAGTGGATTGAAAATCCTCGTGTCCCCGGTTCGAATCCGGGTCTTGCCACCATTTTAAAATTTGTTTATGCGAAGGTGGTGGAACTGGCAGACACGCTAGATTTAGGATCTAGTGGGTTTATCCCGTGCGGGTTCGACTCCCGCCCTTCGCACCATTTTAAGCGGGAATAGCTCAGTTGGCTAGAGCACCAGCCTTCCAAGCTGGGTGTCGCCGGTTCGAGTCCGGTTTCCCGCTCCATTTTATTCTGCGCCTGTAGCTCAGGTGGATAGAGCAATGGACTTCTAATCCATGAGTCGGGGGTTCGAGTCCTCCCAGGCGTACCATCTTATGGTGGGTGTAGCTCAGTTGGTTAGAGCGCAGGATTGTGGCTCCTGAGGCCGTGGGTTCGAATCCCATCACTCACCCCATATTTCATTAAAATTTAAAGTAGACATTTAACCTCTGATTATAAATCAGAGGTTTTTTTAATTGGTTTAAAATTATATTTGATTGACTAGAGTTTAGAAGATAAGTTTGTTATAATTAAAATATAAAAGAAATGATTGGAAATTTGTTAGGAGGCTTAGTTGATGAAACAACAAATTCTGATTGTTGAAGATGAGAAGAAGATAATAGATATAATTAAATCATATCTTGAAAAAGAAGGATATGAAGTATTAATAGCAGAAGATGGCATAGAGGCAGTTAATTCATTTAAGAATAATAATCTTGATTTAGTTATATTAGACTTGATGTTACCAGAGATTTCAGGAGAGCAGGTATGTAAGATAATCAGAAATGAATCCAATTTACCGATTATAATGGTGACTGCAAAATCTTCTGAAGAAGAGAAAATTGAAGGACTTAATCTGGGAGCTGATGATTATCTAACTAAGCCTTTTAGTCCACGTGAATTAGTTGCTAGAGTAAAAGCTAATTTACGGCGAGTAAAGAGTGATAAAGTGGAGAGTGAAAGTAATTTGTTGAATTTTATTGATGGTCAGGATAAGTTAGTAGTTGATACTAAAGGATATAATGTTTATTTTAATGGAGAGAATATAGATTTAACAGCAACAGAATTTAAGCTATCAAAACTTTTAGCTGAAAATCCTGGACAGGTCTATTCTAGAGATCAGTTAACTAGATTAATTCAAGGTTATGATTATGTAGGTTATAATCGAACTATTGATGCTCACATTAAGAATTTACGTCAGAAGTTAGGTATAGATAATAATCAATTTATTAAGACAGTTTATGGTGTCGGTTATAAATTTGAGGTGTAATTGATGAAAAGTAAGTTATTATTTAAATTAGTTGTGATTTTTTTATTAATTGCTATTGCTACTATAACTATTGTAGGTTTAATGATTAATTGGTCCTTAAATAATAAATTTGCTAATTATGTTCAAGAAGTAGAACGTAAACAGAACTTAAGAATTGTTAATTCTTTAGCCAGTCTTTATCAGCAACAAAATAGTTGGCAGAATATTAGACATAACTTAATGCGTTTGGAGATGATGACTGGTAGAAGGGTACAGATAACTAAAGAAGGAGAGAAAGTTTTTGATTCACGTATGTGTGCTCCACAACATATGAGGAGAGGGATGATGACTAATCGGGTTAAAAAACAAGAAGGGAGAACTATTAAGTTGCCAATTAAGGTTAATTCTCAAGTAGTAGGTTATGCTAATATTACTCCACTTAATCGTAAAGGGCTGTGGAGTGAAGAAGATATAGACTTTCGTGCTACAATAAATTCTTCTATTATTACCGCAGGCATAATTACTAGTTTAATTGTATTATTAGCTAGTTTTATTATTTCTAAGAGAATTACTTCACCTTTGCGACAGATGTCAGCTATAGCTCAAGCAATGGAACAAGGGGATTTAAATAAACGGATTAAAATAGATTCTCAAGATGAAATAGGAACTTTGGCAGATAATTTAAATAGTTTAGCAAGTCACTTGCAGAATTTAGAACAGTTACGACAAAATATGACAGCTGATATAGCTCATGAGTTACGAACTCCTTTAACTACAATTAGAAGTCATATAGAGGCTATAGAAGATGGAATTATAGAGCCTAATCAAAAGAATTTAGAATCTATTAATGAAGAAATTATTAGATTAGTTAAGTTAGTAGAAGATTTACAAGAGTTATCTACTACTGAAGCTGGTCAGCAAGATTTTGAATTTGAAAAGATTGATCTAGCTCAACTAATACGCAATTCTGTTAATAATATTGCTGCTGCTTTTAGTGATAAAGAGATTGATTTACAGCTAGATTTAACAGAAATTAATTTTATTTCAGATCAAGAAGCTGTTACTAAAATTATTAATAACTTAGTATCTAATGCTTACAAGTATACTTCTGATCAAGGAGAAATCAGTATTGTTACTAGATTAGAAGATGATAAAGTTTTAATCAAAGTTAAAGATAATGGGATAGGAATCCCTAAAAAGGAATTACCTTATATTTGTGAAAGGTTCTATCGAGTTGATACTTCACGCACCAGAAGAACAGGTGGCACAGGAGTTGGCTTAGCTATTGTCGATGAGTTAGTTAAATCTCTAGAAGGTAAACTTACTATTAATAGCGAGTTAGGTGCGGGAACTGAAGTTATGATTTGTTTACCTACTAATTTATCAGATTAGATTAATTTTGCCTCTAATATTAAAAGTTAGAGGTTTTTTATTTGCTTAATAGTCCTTTAAACCAACTAAGAAAGCTAGGTAAAGTAAAACCGCCGCCCCAAGATTTTAAGTCATCTTCTTCATTTTTAGACCAGGCAAAGAAGAAATCTACTTTCATATTACTCCCTCCTTTAAACTTTATATTATTATATGTTTTATTTGATAAATAGTGCAGAATAATTAAGTATAATTTGTAAGAAATATAGAATCCTAAGATTTATTAAAGTAGTTAAAGCCTAGATTGGGGAATATTTTAGATGAAATTAAAGGGATTTTTATTAGTAGCCTAGAATAAATAAGATGTGATGGTAGGAGAAAAAGAGTAGCATTATTTATTATATGTAATGATAAAGTTTATTAGAATAGCAAATAATAGTGGTTAGGTGATAATATGAATTTTGAACATCTTCCTGTTTTATTAGAAGAGAGTATTGAATTACTAAATTGCAAAAAAGATGGAGTTTATGTAGATTGTACTGTAGGTGGTGCTGGTCACTCTTTAGCATTAGCTAGACAGTTAAGCTCAGCAGGTACTTTAATTGGAATTGATCAGGATGTAGCAGCAATTAAGGCTGCTCGAGATAGATTAAGTAATGTAGATTGTAGTGTTGAGTTAGTAGAGGATAATTATCAGAATATAGATATAATTTTGGAAGATTTAGATATTAAAAGTGTAGATGGATTTCTGTTTGACTTGGGTTTCTCTTCACATCAGATTGATACACCAGAACGCGGTTTTAGTTATCACTATGAAGCACCTTTAGATATGAGAATGGATCAAAGTGCTACTACAACAGCGGCTGATTTGCTTAATAATCTATCTCAAGCTGAATTAAGTGAGATTATTGCCGAGTATGGTGAAGAGAGATGGGCAAGTAGAATTGCGGAGTTTATAGTTAAAGATCGTCAAGAGCAAAAGTTTACTCTTACTACAGAGTTAGTAGCTACAATCAAAGCTGCTATACCAGCTAGCGCTAGACGTGATGGCCCTCATCCAGCTCGTAGAACTTTTCAAGCACTGCGGATAGCAGTGAATAATGAATTAGATATTCTTAAAGAGACAATTTATAAGGTAATACCGTGGTTAAAAGAGGGTGGTAGAGCCGCTTTTATTACTTTTCATTCACTAGAGGATAGAATAGTTAAACATAAATTTAGAGAGTTAGCTAATGATTGTACTTGCCCGCCAGATTTTCCTATCTGTGCTTGTGATGAAGAGTCAGAAGTAAAGATAATAACTAAGAGTCCTATTACTGCTCAACAAGAAGAATTAGATCAGAATCCAAGGGCTAGAAGTGCGAAATTAAGAGTAGCAGAAAAACTCTAATGTAGTTCTAAAACTAGAGGTAGGTGAATAAAGTGATAGTAGTAGATAATAATAAAGTTAAGGATTATAAACAGGTCCATTCTACTGCTAATAAATTTAATAGTAAACACCAAAATGAAAATAAAGGAGATAATACTCGTTCTAATAATATTATTCTATGGATGTTAATTGGTGCTTTGATTATCGTTATCATAGGAGCCTTCTTAATTCTATATATTAATCGGTATGTCAAGATGAATAAGTTAAATATTAAGATTAATCAAGCTCAGGAGAATATTGAAGAATTACAGACTCAGAAGCAGAAGTTAAAACTTAAAGTTTCACAATATAAATCTTTAGGTCGAATAGAAAAGATTGCTAAAAAGGATTTAGAGATGAAAGAGCCTAATCGGGTTAAGTATCTTAGTATGACGACTGATAAGTCAGAACACTCGACAACTAAACAGGAAACTGAATCAACAACTAAAAATAATTTAAAACAAATTAATAGATTAGGGCGTAGTGTAGTAGTTTGGCTAAAGAGTTTTACTAAGGTGGAAGCTGGAACATTAGAAGATTAAAATAAAAATATAGAGCCCCTTAGTAATGAGATGAGAGAGGGGGATTAGATGAGTGAATTTAAACTACAAGTAAGGAAAAGGATTTTACTACTTTTTCTTATTGTAGTTTTTGTTATGTTGGGACTTATTTCCAGATTAGCTTGGATTCAACTTTTTAAAAATGATTTTTATCAGTCTAAAGCTTTAGATCAAAGATTACGTAAATTGAAGGTAGAACCTAAGCGGGGTATTATTTATGATCGTACTGGTGAGGAGTTAGCAATTAGTGGTAGTTCAGAAACGGTTGTAGCTGTACCTCCTGAGATTAATAATCCTAGACAGGTAGCAGAGAAGTTAGCTTTGATTTTAGAATCAGATCAAGAGAGTATCTACCAAAAGATTACTAAGGATGCTTATGCGGTTTATATTGCTCGTAAGGTAGATGATGATAAAGCAAAGAAGATTAAGTCTTTAGATTTGGCAGGGATTACATTTACTGAAGAGAGTAAGCGTTTTTATCCTAAGGGAGAGTTAGCATCTCACGTTTTAGGTTTTTCAGGCGTTGATAATCAAGGGTTAAACGGGATTGAATTAGCTTATGATCAAGTCTTAAGTGGTCGACCAGGACGGATAATGATTGAAAAGGATGCTACTGGTCAGATGATGCCTCAAGGAGTAGAGAAGTATTCTAATCCTGAAGATGGGAATAATATTTACTTAACTATTGACCACGTTATTCAGTACATAGCAGAACGTGAGTTAGAGAAAGCTTTGCGGGTTAATGAAGCTAAAGAAGGGACAATTATTGTAATGAATCCGCAGACAGGTGGCGTTTTAGCTTTGGCTAATCGCCCGGCTTATAACCCTAATCACTTTTCTGATTTTTCTCCGCAACGTTGGCGTAATAGTGCTATTTCAGATACTTATGAGCCTGGTTCTACCTTTAAAATTGTTACGATGGCAGCAGGTTTAGAAGAGGAAGTGGTTAATCCTCAAGATACCTTTTTTGATCCTGGTTATATCAAGGTTGAAGGAGAGAAGATAAATTGTTGGAAACATGGTGGTCATGGTAAACAGACTTTTGCTGAAGTTGTAGAAAATTCATGCAACCCTGGTTTTGTGCAGGTTGGTCAAAGAACTGGTAAGAAGAAGTTTCATCATTATATAACCGGTTTGGGATTTGGAGAGAAGACTGATATTAATTTGCCAGGAGAAGCTAACGGATTGCTTTATGATTATGATGATATTGGCCCGGTTGAGTTAGCTACGATGTCCTTTGGTCATGGTATTTCAGTGACACCAATTCAATTGGTTACAGCTGTGTCAGCTGTTGCAAATGGGGGTAAGCTCTTACAACCTAGATTAGTAGATAAAATTGAGAATGAGACAGGTAAGTTAGTTAAGGAATTTCAACCTCAAGTAATTAGGCGAGTTATTTCAGAGGAAACAGCCTCTAGTGCTCGTAAGTTATTAACCGGAGTGGTAGCAAATGGCTCGGGTAAGAAAGCGCAGGTAGAAGGATATCAAATTGGTGGTAAGACGGGAACTGCTAAACATTATGGAGTTAGTGCTTATGATTCTTCATTTGTAGGTATCTTACCAGCCGACAATCCACAATTAACTATTTTAGTAGTAATGAAAGGGGTTACTAGTTATCCTTACTATGGATCGCAGATAGCAGCTCCTATCTTTCATAATGTAGCTAAGGATGTTCTGCGTTATTTAGAGATTCCTCCAAAAGCGGATAATGAGAATGAAGATACAGACAATCAAACAGAAACAGATGAAGTTAGAGTGCCTAATTTAATTAATCGTTCGTTTGGATATGGACAGTCTAAGTTACAAGAAGTAGGATTAGCAGTTAAGATTGAAGGTGACGGAGATAAGGTAATTGACCAACTACCGGCACCAGGAGCAAAGATTAAGCCAGGAAGTACAGTAATTCTCTTCTCTGAGCAAGGTTTAGAGCATAAGGATAGATATAAAGTAACAGTTCCCGATTTGTCAGGGATGACTTTAGAGAAAGCACAATCTTTATTAGCTGATTTGAGATTGCAGTTAGAGTGGCAAGGAGAAGGTAAGATAAAAACTCAACAGCCAGAAGCTGGTTTAAGAACTGAGTCTGGTTCTACTATTGAAGTAGAATTAGATTAAATATGCATAATTTAGTTTGGATGTATAATAATAGTTACCAAGTAGTTTAAGGAGGCTAAGCGGTTGAAGAAATTAGATAGCTTACTGACTGGATTAGATTTTGAAGTACTCCAAGGTGAATTGGAAACAAAGATAGCAGGTATAGCTTATGATTCGCGAGAGGTACAGGAGAATTATCTCTTTGTCTGTATTGAAGGATTTACTCATGATGGTCATGATTTCATAACAGAAGCGGTAGCTAATGGAGCTAATTCTATCTTAGTAACTCGTGATATAGATTTAAGTAGTGAGATAACTGTAATTAAAGTTAGTGACACGAGAAGTAGTTTAGCTAAGGTTAGCTCTGCTTTCTATGATTATCCTTCTCAACAGCTAACAGTAGTAGGGGTTACAGGTACTAATGGTAAGACGACTAATACTTATCTTATTGATTCTATCTTAGAAGAAGCAGGTCATCAGACGGGATTAATTGGTACAATTAAAAATAAGATTGGTGAACGAACTTTTGATTCTCAGCGAACTACTCCGGAGGCGTTAGATATAGCTTCGCTCTTAGCTGAGATGGTAGAAGAAGGAGTAACTCATGTGGTAATGGAAGTTTCTTCTCATGCTTTGGATTTACAGAGGGTAGCTGGGGTTGATTTTGATGTAGCGATCTTTACTAATATTACCCAGGATCATTTAGATTTTCACGAGTCATTTGCTGATTATTTAGCAGCTAAGCAGAAATTATTTACTAACTTTGATGGTGCAGATAAGACAGCAATTATTAATATTGATGATCCAAATAGCGATCAATTTATATCTGTAACTGAAGGAGAGATTATTACTTATAGTATTGAGAAGGATGCCAACTTGAGAGCAACAGAAATTACTGTTAATCCAACGGGAGTTGAATTTGTTGCTGATACAATGAAAGGTAAGATAGAGTTGGATTTAAATATCACTGGTCTATTTAATGTATATAATACTCTATCGGCTATTGGAGCAGCGTTAAGTCTTAAGATTAGCCCTCAAGATATTAAATCTGGTTTGGAGCAGGTACAGGGAGTAGCAGGACGATTTGAAATTATAGAAGGAACTACAGATTTTGGTGTAATAGTTGATTATGCTCATACTCCTGATAGTCTACGTAATATTTTAGAGACAGCTCAAGATTTTGTAGAGGGTAGAATTATTGTAGTCTTTGGCTGCGGTGGAGATCGTGATCGTGATAAGCGGCCAATTATGGGGCAGGTAGCGACTACTTTAGCTGATTTTGCAGTTATTACTTCAGATAATCCTCGTAGTGAAGATCCAAAAGAAATTATTGCGGATATTCAAGCAGGAATTGAAGCTGAAGGAAAGATTGAAGGAGTAGATGAAGATTATGTGATAATAGAGGATCGTGCTCAAGCAATTGATTATGGAATTCAGCAAGCAGAGAGTGATGACCTAGTCTTTATAGTAGGTAAAGGTCATGAGAATTATCAGACATTCAAAGATAAGACAGTACCTTTTGATGACCGAGAAGTAGCGCGTGAGTCGTTAGCTAAAGTTAGAGGTGAATAGGATGGAAACAATAAAGGTTGCAGAGTTTATAACTGAAATTGAAGGAGATTTAATTAGTGGTAGATTAGGAGCTAAGATAGATCAGGTTGCCATTGATTCGAGAAAGATTAACGGAGATGAATTATTCTTTGCGATTGAAGGTGATCGATTTGACGGACATGATTTTGTCAAAGAAGCTGTAGCTGCAGGAGCTAAAGGTGTAGTAATTAAAGAAAGTGAGCGCGAGCGATATGATTTTTCCACTGATGTAGTAGTAATTGGGGTAGCAGATACTACTCAGGCTTTACAAGATTTAGCTGCTTACTATCGCAGTAGATTTGAGATTACCGTAATTGGAGTCACCGGGAGTACAGGTAAGACTACGACTAAAGATCTGATAGCTTCTGTATTAGAAGAAAAGTTTACAGTATTAAAGACTGAAGGCAACTACAATAATGAGTTTGGGTTGCCTTTAACTTTATTTAGGCTGAATTCTAACTGTGAAGTAGCGGTTTTAGAGTTAGCGATGAGGAGTTTAGGCGATATTAAGCAGCTTTGTGAGATAGCTAATCCACAGCTAGGTGTAGTGACTAATGTAGGCTTAACTCATTTAGAGTGTTTAGGTAGTCAGGCTAATATAGCTGCTGCTAAGAGTGAACTAATTGATAATTTATCGGATAATGGTCAAGCGATCTTAAATGGTGATGACGATTATGTGCGTCCAATGGGACAACAGGCAGGGGTGAAATCTTTACACTATGGATATCAAGATAATAATAATTTACAAGTAGTTCAAGTGAATAATTTAGGTGCATCCGGAATTGAATTTGTAGTGCAGTGGTTAGATCAAACTAAGAAGTTTAAGTTACCGCTACTGGGTGAGTATAATGTTTATAACTCTTTAGCTGCAATTGGTGTTGGATTAGAGTTGGGTTTAAAGCTGACAGAGATAGAAGAAGGTTTAGCTAATCCTAAACTAACAGCAATGCGTGGTGAGATAAAGGAGTTAGAGAAAAATATTACTTTAATTAATGATGCTTATAATGCTAATCCTACTTCAATGCGATCAGGTTTGAAATTATTAGCTGATATGAGAGATGAAGATGGTAATTTAATTGCAGTAGTAGGAGATATGCTAGAGTTAGGCAGTAAAGCCAAAGAGCTACATCGTAAGATAGGTGCAGTAGTAATTGAACGAGAGATTGATTATTTGATTACTGTCGGTGATTTGGCAGCCTTAATCGGACAAGAAGCTAAGCGGTTAGGAATGAGTTCTCAGCAGGTTTTTATTTGTCAAGATAATGAGGAAGCTAGTAGAGAGTTATTGCAGATATTACAGCCAGATGATACAATCTTACTTAAAGCTTCGCGTGGAATGAAGCTAGAAGAAATAGAAGCAAGGTTGTTAGAAGAGTAAGGGAGGACGCAGGATATGATAGATTTAGTCTATGTAGCTGCTACTGCTTTTGCAATTACTTTATTGTCCGGGCCGATTATGATTAATTTATTACGGCGGTTGAAGTTTGGACAGAATATTAGAGAGGTCGGTCCTGATAGACATTTACAAAAGAGTGGCACTCCAACAATGGGCGGAGTGATAATTTTAATTTCTATTGTAACTTCGGTATTATTATTTACTGATATTAATTCTAAATTATTTTGGGCTCTATTCGTAACGTTAGGTTACGGCGGGTTGGGGCTGTTAGATGATTCGATTAAGATTATTGCTAATCGTTCGTTAGGTTTACAAGCTAAACATAAGTTAGTAGGACAGATTATTATTGGTCTGTTATTAGGATATTATACTTTATATGATTTAAAACTTGGTTCGGAAGTAATTATCCCTTATTTGGGGACTACTATAGATTTAGGTATCTACTTTATTCCTTTTGTTACTGTAGTCTTGATTGGAACTTCAAATGCTGTTAATTTAACTGACGGTTTAGACGGCTTAGCAACAGGTGTAACCATCATAGTAGCAATTACTTATACAGCACTTACTTTGATGATTGGTCATTATGACTTAGCAATTTTTTCTGTCTCGATTGTAGGTGCTTGTCTAGGTTTTGCTTGGTTTAATAGTTATCCGGCTCAAGTATTTATGGGCGATACAGGTTCACTTGCTTTGGGCGGTGCTGTAGCAGTAATTGCAGTATTAACTAAGACAGAACTTTTTTTAATGATTATTGGTGGAGTATATGTATTAGAGGCTCTGTCAGTGATAATCCAAGTTACTTACTTTAGATTAACTGATGGTCAACGATTATTTAGAATGACTCCTCTACACCATCACTTTGAACTGCAGGGTTGGGCAGAAAGTAAGGTTGTAGTTAGATTTTGGATTGTAGCAGCTGTGTTATCATTAGTAGGTCTATTAGGAGTGTAGTGGATTAAAGTAAAGAAAGGTATGGTGAGTGGATAGTGGAATTAAGAAATCAGAAGGTTGTAGTTTTAGGATTAGGTAAACGAACTGGTGTAGCTACAGCCAAATTTTTAGCAGAGCAAGGAGCAGAGGTAGTAGTTAGTGATGTTAAGAAAGCTAGTGATTTGCAAGCTGAATTAGAGGAATTAAGTTCTTATGAGATAGATTTTGATTTAGGGGGACATAGTCAGACAATACTTGATAGTACTGATTTGATAGTAATTAGTCCGGGAGTACCGACAGATATTTCGATCTTAAAACAGGCACGTGCTTGTGGAATTAAGATTATTAGTGAGGTTGAACTAGCTTATCAGTTCTCTCCAGCTCCAATTATAGCTATTACGGGAACTAATGGTAAGACAACAACTACTACTTTAATCGGTGAAATATTTAAGGCTTCTAAGCAGGAAGCAGTAGTCGGCGGTAATATTGGTGCTCCATTAATTGAACAGATTAGTCAGGTCTCTAAACAGGGAGTAGTGATTGCCGAGATTAGTTCATTTCAATTAGAAAATATAGATACTTTTCAGCCGCAGATTAGTCTGGTTTTGAATTTAACTCCAGATCACTTAAATCGTCATCAAACATTAGATAATTATCGTAGAGCTAAGGAGAGAATTTTTAGTAACCAAAAGCCAAGTGATTATACAGTTTTAAATTATGATCAGTCTTTAACGAGGCAGATGGCTGAACGGACAAGTGGAGAGGTAATCTTTTTTAGTCAGCAGGAAGAATTAAGTAAGGGACTCTATATTGCTGATGGTCAATTAATTAATAATTTAACAGCAGAGCATCAGCCATTAATTGATTTAGAAGAGATTAAGATTAAGGGTCCGCATAATTTAGAGAATGTATTAGGTGCTGTTGCTATTGCTTTATTGCAAGGGGTTGAAGCAACAACTATCACTGAAATATTACGTGAGTTTACTGGAGTAGAACACCGGATTGAAGAAGTTGCAACGATAGATAATACTATCTATATTAATGATTCGAAGGCGACTAATCCAGCAGCAGCAATTAAGGCTTTAGAGACATTTGAGCAGCCGATAACCTTAATTGCTGGTGGGATGGATAAAGATGGTGATTTAACTGAGTTTGCAGCTCAGATTCAGAATAATGTTAAGCAGTTGATCTTATTAGGAGAGACAGCAGATGAAATTCATCAACAAGTAGTAGATAAAGGATTTACTGAAGATAGAATTAAGCACGTTACTTCGATTAAAGCAGCAGTTACTAAAGCTAGTAAGCTAAGTGCTTCTGGATCAGTAGTCTTGTTATCACCAGGTTGTGCTAGCTGGGATATGTTTGCTAGCTACAAAGTAAGAGGGAGGCAGTTTAAAGAGGCTGTGTTTAATTTAAGGAGGAACTAGCATGCAAGAGAGAAAACCACCTGATTTGATAATTTTCTTTACGATGATTTTTTTATTGGGGTTTGGAGTGGTGATGGTCTTTAGTTCTACCTCTATTCGTGCCTATTCTAATTACGGTGACAGTTTTCACTTTTTAAAGAAACAGTTAGTCTGGTCGTTGATTGGAGTAGGAGCAATGACCTTCTTTATGACAGTTAATTATAATTTATATAAAAAGTTAGCTAGACCAGGTATGATAATGAGTATTCTATCATTAGTTGCTGTTTTGATTTTTGGTAAAGTAGTTGGTGGTTCACGTCGTTGGTTAGGCGTTGGTGGTTTAGGGATTCAACCTTCTGAAATTGTTAAATTATCGCTGGTTATTTATATGGCTCATTATTTAGCTAATAAACAAGAACGGTTAGATGATTTTGTTCAAGGACTAGGTCCTCCCTTATTTATTTTAGGGGTAAATAGTCTGTTGATTTTAATGCAGCCGGATTTAGGCACTACTGTTACAATTTGTGGTACAGTAATGGTTATGTTTATAGCGGCTGGAGTAGAGTTAAAACATATCTTGGGCTTAGGATTAGCTGGTATAGCGGGAGTAGCTTTCTTGATTGGTAGTGCTACTTATCGGATGAAGCGATTTTTAGCTTTTCTTCATCCTTGGGATGATCCACTAGGAACTGGATTTCATATTATTCAATCTTTATATGCTTTAGGTTCGGGAGGACTTTTTGGAGTTGGTATTGGGCAAAGTAGACAGAAGTTTTTTTACTTACCTGAGCCGGGAACTGACTTTATCTTTGCTATCATTGGAGAAGAATTAGGTTTTTTAGGAGCAGTAGTAATTATTTTACTTTTCTTTCTCTTTGCTTGGCGTGGTTTAAAGATAGCTGTGGAAGCACCAGATTTATTTGCTAGTTTTTTAGCAGTAGGAATTACTACGATGATTACCATGCAGGCAGTAATTAATATTGGAGTAGTGACCGGTTCGATGCCGGTTACCGGAATGACACTGCCCTTTATTAGTTATGGTGGTTCTTCGTTAGTAATTATGTTATCAGGAGTAGGTGTTTTACTAAATATTTCACGTCATATTTAATTAGGAGTGGTTAAATGAGAGTACTGATTACCGGTGGTGGTACAGGGGGGCATATCTATCCCGGCTTGGCTGTAGCACGCACTATTGAAGCAGAGTATAGCCAGGCAGAAATTCTTTTTGTAGGTAGTAGTGAAGGACTAGAAGCAGAGGTGGTTCCCGAAGCCGGTTATAGATTAAGAACTATTCCTTGTCGCGGATTACCAAGAAAGTTATCACCTGAAATCTTGGTTAGTTTATTTCTAACTGGAGTTGGAGTTTGGCAGGCAAGAAAGATAATCAATGATTTTCAGCCTGATGTTGTCATTGGTACTGGTGGTTATGTGAGTGGACCGGTTGTCTTAGCGGCTGCCTTATTAGGTAAGCAGACAATTATCCAAGAGCAGAATGCTTATCCGGGATTAACTAATAAATTATTGGCTTATGTAGTAGATGAGGTTGCTCTTAGTTATAAGGCAGCGACAAAACATTTTACTTCTCAGGCTAGCTTAGAGTGGACAGGAAATCCAATTCGTCCTGAGATTATAGCAGCAACTAAAGAAGAAAGCTGTCGAAAACTTGGTTTGGATAGTGATTGTCAAATTATTCTTAGTTTTGGCGGCAGTAGAGGAGCACGCAGTATTAATCAAGCAATGGAAGAGGTATATCGTTTTGTGCAGGAGCATAGTCAAGTGCAGTTGTTACATATTACTGGTCATAATAATTTTGCTGAGGTACAAGAAGTAGCTGCGACAATGGGTATAACACCTCACGAAGAAGGTAATGTTATAATTAAGGATTATCTATATGATATGGCAGCTGGGCTAGCGGCTAGTGATTTAGTTATTTCGCGAGCGGGAGCTACAGGATTGGCAGAAATAACTGCTAGAGGAATTCCTGCAATTTTGATTCCTTATCCTTATGCTGCTGAGAATCATCAAGAACATAATGCTCGGGCGTTAGAAGAACAAGGAGCAGCAGAGGTTATATTAGATAGCGAATTAACTGGTAAGCGGTTAGTAGAACAGATTGAAGCGTTAATTTTTGCTGAGGATAGATTAGAAGCAATGTCAGCAGCTAGTAAAAAGTTAGGTAAGCCCGAAGCAGGAGAGCATATCCTTAATTTGGTAGAGGGTTTAGTTTGATTTTTTTAAAATTCTAAAGTATAGTTAATTAAATTATGATCTTTAGATTTGGACAAGTATAATTTAACAGATTAAGATTAAGTTGCATACTATAGCATATGTGATAGGGTAGATAAAGAAGGAGAGGGAGAAGTTATGGATAATAATCAACAGATTCACTTAGTTGGTATTGGCGGTATTGGTATGAGCGGTATCGCTAATCTCTTGCTGGATTTGGGTTATCAAGTAAGTGGTTCCGATCTCAAAGAATCTGAGTTGATACTTAATTTACGCAATCGTGGTGCTAAAATAAGTATTGGACACCATGGTAGTAATGTAATTGGCGCCGATAAAGTAGTCTATTCTTCAGCAATTCCTAAGAGTAATCCAGAGTTAGTTAAAGCTCGTCAATTAACAATACCAATCTTAAAGCGAGCTGAGATGGTAGGAGAGTTGATGTCTAGGCAGCAAGGTATAGCTATTGCAGGTACTCACGGTAAGACAACAACCACCGCAATGGTAGCAACTATTTTAGAGGCTAATCAATTAGATCCTACTATCTTAGTGGGCGGTGAATTAGATTTAATTGATGGAAATGCTAAGTTAGGTAGTGGAGATTATTTTGTTACGGAAGCTGATGAGAGCGATGGTTCTTTATTATTTATGGAACCAGAGATTGGAGTAGTAACTAATATTGAAAATGATCACCTAGATTATTATAAGACAGAAGAGCAAATTTTGGATACCTTTACTGAGTTTTTAAATCAAATACCAACTAGTGGCTGTGGTGTACTCTGTATAGATGACTCTAAGGTAGCTGCTTTAGCAGAAGATTTAGCAGTTACAAATTTAACTTATGGATTTAATCAGCAAGCTGAGATAGTAGCACGAGATATTAAGTTAGAACAGTTTGGAGTGCAGGCTACTATCTATCAGGTAGATAATAGGTTAGGGAATTTGAAATTACAGGTTCCGGGAGAGTATAATTTACATAATGCTTTAGCGGCAATTAGTATTGGACTCTATATCGGATTAGATTTTACAGAGATTGCTTCTGCTTTAGCTGATTTTAAAGGAGTTAAGCGCCGTTTTGAGAGAAAGGGTGAGTATCAAGGAGCTATAGTGGTTGATGATTACGCTCATCATCCTACTGAGTTAGAAGCTACCCTATCAGCTGCTGCTAATATGGATTTCGATCGTGTGATTGCTGTCTTTCAACCACATCGTTATACTCGTACTAAACTGTTCTTAGAAGAGTTTAGCCAATCCTTTACAGCGGCAGATGAAGTGATTATTACTGATATTTATGCTAGTGGAGAAGATCCGATTCCAGGAGTTAAAGCAGAAAAAATTGCTCAGTTAATTAATCAACGCTCTTTTAATAAAGCTAAGTTTATTGCTACTTTAGATGGTATCTATAATTATCTTTATCAACACGTAGGTAGCGGCGATTTAGTTTTAACTTTAGGAGCAGGAGATATTTGGACTGTAGGAGATAAATTAGTGAGTCAACGTTTGAAGGTAGCAAGTAAGTTAAATGAGGAGTTAAGTGTGGAGGTTTAAGGTGATGAACCTACAGCAAAGTAAGTTAACAGAATTAGTAGCTGGAGAGGTTAGATTTAATGAATTGTTAGCCAAACATACCTCTTTTCGGGTTGGTGGTAGTGTTGAAGCCTTAGTTATCCCCCAAGATCAAGCTGATTTACGGCAGTTGGTAACCTATTTAGCTCAGGAGCAGATCAGTTATACTATTATTGGTAATGGGACTAATCTGTTAGTTAGTGATCAAGGGATTGCAGGTGTAGCAATTAAATTAGTATCTAGTATCGATGAGATTGTTATAGCTGATGATTTAATTACTGTAGGAGCAGGTGCTGTACTACCGGTAGTAGCTAAGAAGGCTGCAAAAGCTGGCTTGAGTGGTTTGGAGTTTGGGATTGGTCTGCCGGCTACTATTGGCGGAGCAGTAGTTATGAATGCAGGAGTGGGTAATGAAGGTGATATTGGTTCTTTGGTAGAAAAAGTGATAGTAATTGATGAACGAGGACAATTAAAAAGCCTGACTGCTCAGGAATGTCAATTTGCTTATCGTAGCAGTAGATTACAAGACTCTGATCTAATTATTATAGAGGTTAAGCTTAGATTAAAGGCTGGAAGTAGAACAGAAATTGAACAACGAATGACTAAGCTGTTGCAAAGCAGGAAGAATAAGCAGCCGTTAGATCTGCCTAATGCAGGTTGTATCTTTCAAAATCCACCATCTGATTCTGCTGGAAGATTAATCGATCAAGCAGGAGGCAAAGGAATGCAGGTTGGCGGAGCTAAAGTATCGACAAAACATGCTAACTTTATTGTTAATACTGGTAATGCAACGGCTCAGGATATATTAAAGTTAATTACTAAAGTAGAAGAATTGATAAAAAAAGAGTATGGTGTAGAATTAAAACGAGAGGTACAGATTTTAGGTGTTGGGAGGTGAGAGAATGGATCGTTTTGTTGTGAGTGGCGGTAATTCACTAACAGGTGAAATAGAGATTAGCGGGGCTAAAAATGCTGTGCTTCCTATTTTAGCAGGCACGGTTCTATCATCTGGAGAAAACAATATCCACCAAACTCCTAAATTGCGTGATGTCAGGATTATGAAGGAAGTATTAGGTACTTTAGGAGCCCAAGTTACTCAAGAGGGTAGTACAATTACAATTGATTCTCAATCTGTAAACTCATGTCAGATTTCGGAAGATTTGATGCGTAAGATGAGAGCAACTATCTTTTTAATGGGGCCTCTTTTGGGACGTTTTAATGAAGTGCGGATTTCACAACCAGGTGGCTGTAGTATTGGTCCGCGACCTATCGATTTACATATAAAAGGTTTAGAAGCATTAGGTGTTGAGTTTAAAGAAGTAGATGGTGTCCTAGAAGGTAAAGCTGACCAACTAATCGGAGCCGATATTCACCTTGACTTTCCTAGTGTGGGAGCTACTGAGAATATTATGATGGCTGCTACTAAGGCTAAGGGTGAGACGATTATTAGAAATGCAGCTAAAGAGCCAGAAATTATAGATCTACAGAATTTTTTAAATGGTATGGGAGCGCAGATTAAAGGAGCAGGGACGAATGTAATTAAGATTAAAGGAGTTAATAAATTAAATTCAATTGATTATACGGTAATTCCGGATCGAATCGAAACCGGTACATTTATGGTAGCTGCTGCTTTAACTAAAGGAGAAGTTTTACTACATAATGTGATTCCTGAACATGTTGAACCGGTGATTGCTAAGCTAGCGGAGGCGGGGGTTAAAGTAGAATATAACCAAGATCAGATTAAAGTGGTAGGTGATAATCAATTAGAGAGTGTTAATGTAAAAACATTACCTTATCCTGGGTTTCCTACTGATATGCAACCGCAGTTTATGTCTCTTTTATCGTTAGCAACAGGGACTAGTGTTGTTACAGAGACTATTTTTGAAAATCGTTTTAAGCATGCTGATGAATTAAGAAGAATGGGAGCAGAGATTAGAATTGAAAGCAGAGCTGCTATTATTAATGGCTGTGATTATCTAACTGGAGCTACTGTAGAGGCAACTGATTTGAGAGCGGGAGCTGCTTTAGTGATAGCAGGTTTGGCAGCTCGTGAAGAGACTACTGTAAAGAATATTTATCATATCGATCGAGGGTATGAAGATTTAGAAGGGAAACTAACTGCTTTAGGAGGACAGATTAAGCGGATTACAGTTGATTAGTTTGTTGAGGGGGGAGTGTGATGGAAGAGAAAGTAGCTGTAGTACAGGGTGGTAGATCTGAAGAACGGGAGATTTCGTTAAAGACTGGTCAAGCGGTTTATCAAACTCTTAAGAATGAGGGAGTAGATGTTGTAACTTTAGATTCTGCTCAAAATGACTTTGAAGCTAGATTAGATGCTGCGGAAATAGATGTGGCTTTTATAGCGCTCCATGGTCGTTATGGAGAAGATGGTACAATTCAAGGACTGTTTGAAATGAAGGGGATACCGTATACTGGTTCTGGAGTGCTGGCTAGTTCAGTAGCAATGAATAAGGTAGTTTCCAAAAAATTATTTCAACAAGAAGGAGTTTCAACTCCGGAGTTTAAAGTTTTAAATAAGAGAGAGTATCAGCAGCAAGGTAGCAGTGTAGTAGAAAAATTAAAAGCTGAAATTGATTTGCCGGTTGTGATTAAACCTGCTTTAGAAGGATCTAGTTTAGGTTTGTCTATTGTTCAAAAAGATGAGGACTTAGTGTCAGCAATTGAGCAAGCACTAGAGTATGATACTGAGATTTTAGTAGAAGAGTTTATAACTGGTTGCGAGATAACAGTAGGGATTTTAGGTAATCAAGAGCTTACTGTTTTACCAATTATCGAAATTAAGCCTAAAACAGGTGTTTATGATTTTGAGGCTAAGTATACTAAGGGATTAACTGAGTTCATTGTACCAGCTAAATTAAAAACCGAGATATATCAGCAATCACAACTATTAGCTCGTCAGGCTTATGAAGTATTAAACTGTGCTGGATTTGCTCGAGTGGATTTGATGTTATCTTCGACCGGTCAGCCTTACGTATTAGAGATAAATACTATTCCGGGACTGACTGAAACTAGTTTATTACCTCAAGCTGCTCAAGCGGCAGATATTGATTTTTCTGAATTGGTAATTAAGATTTTAGAGTATGCTTTAGAATAATTACTTCTCTATTAAAAGGCGCATTTTTGCGCCTTTTAATTTGATAGTTAAGTTTAACTTGATGTTAGGAGTGTGAACTAGGTGCAGCGAAAAGAGTATGTGATCTTAACTCTGATTTTAGTAATGATAGTAGCTACTTTGACCTTTATTAATTCTAATCTGTTTAGTATTTCGCAGATAGTAGTGACAGGTAATAATATTTTAAGTGATCAACAGGTAATTACACTTTCTGGTTTACATCAAAAAGAGAATATCTTTCAGGTCAATTTTTCAGATATTAGCGCTAAATTATTGGATCAACATCAGATTGAAGGGGTAGTTTTAAAGCGAAAACTACCAGCTACGGTTAAGATTACTATCAATGAGCGCCAACCATTATTAGTAGTGGCTCAAGAGGGCAATTATTTATTAGTGGGACAAGATGGCTGGGTTTTAAGTGAACTAGAGCAGCTAACTGATGTTAATTATCCTCTTTTGGAAGTAAGTGATGAATTATCAGTAGTAGAACATCAGCTTAAATTAACTGATGAATTGCAGATTGTTCTGAATTATTTGACAGCTATCAAAAGAGAGTTTTTAACAGCTGTTGAGCAGGTTAAAGTTACTGATAATCAGGAGGTGCGCTTGCAATTAAAGCAGGGTAGAGTAAAATTAGGACAACCTGTAGAGATAGATTATAAGATGAAAATATTTAATCGCATTTATGATGAGTTAGGTAGTGATAGAGAGCGATTGAATTATATTAATTTAAAGTTTTATAATAATCCTGTAGTACAATTGGAATAAAAAGTCTTTTAAATAAAAAATCTACTATAAAAAGAGGAAATTAATTATCTATGTTGAAATTATCACGTAAAGGCGAGTAAGAGAGAGGATAATATTAGTTATTTAATACATATATTTTAAGTTGATTATCCTTTTTAGAGAGGAGGACATTTAGTGTCACAACGAAGAATTGTAACCGGTTTAGATATAGGAACCACCAAGATATGTGCTATTATAGCTGAAGTTAGTGATGAAGAAATATTAGATATAATCGGAATCGGAACCAGTCCTTCTGTCGGCCTTAAGAAAGGTGTTGTTGTTGATATTGATGATACCGTTAATTCGATTAGGTCTGCTATTGAAAAAGCAGAGCGAATGGCCGGAATTGAAGTCGATTCTGTTTATGCTGGTATAGCTGGTTCACATATATCATCTATGAATAGTCAGGGGGTAGTAGCTATTACTGGTGAAGATAAGGAGATTAAACAACATGATATCGATCGGGTTATTGAAGCTTCCCAGATTGTAGCTATTCCTCCGGAGCGAGAAATTCTACATGTATTACCGCGTGGTTTTGTAATTGATGGCTGTCAAAAAGTAAAGCATCCTTTAGGAATGTCAGGGGTGCGACTTAAGGTTGAAACTCATATTGTAACAGGTTCGATTACTTCGATTGAGAACTTAGTTAAGAGTGTCAATAAATTAGGTGTAGATGTAGAAGATGTGGTTTTAGAGCCACTAGCAGCTAGTGAGTCTGTTCTATCTAATAGTGAAAAGGAGTTAGGAGTTGTCTTAGTTGATATTGGCGGTGGGACTACCGATATTGCTATCTTTAAAGAGGGGAGTATTTGGTATACTGCTGTCTTGCCAGTTGGTGGTGATCATATTACTAATGATATTGCAGTGGGACTTAGGACTCCAATTACCAGTGCTGAGAAGGTTAAGATTAAAGAAGGTTGTGCTATTGCTGATCAAGTTAGTGATAGTGAGAAGATTGAAGTTCTAACTACTAGCGGTAAGGAAACGCGGACAGTTTCGCGGAAGTCATTATGCCAAATTATTGAGCCGCGCATTGATGAAATCTTTAGTCTGGTGCAACAAGAGATTTATGAATCAGGTTATGATGGCTTAATTCCAGCAGGATTAGTTATTACTGGCGGTGCCTCTTTAATGCCTAAGATTCCTGAATTAGCTTCTGAGAAGTTGGACTTGCCTGTAAGATTAGGTATTCCTGATGATATAGATGACTTAGCTAATTTTGTCGATGATAATATTTATTCTGTTGGTAATGAGGAGATTAATGTCTCTGAGAATAGTACAGCAATTTTTGCTACTGGAGTAGGACTTGTCTGCTATGGTAGTCAACATTCATCTGGGGAGCCTATAATTAAAGATCAGAAAGAAGAAGGAGTCAATAATCTATTAGATAAAGTTAAAGATTGGTTCGATGGTACTTTTTAATTTAAATACTAAATTAGGTAAGTAAGAAGGAGGTCATTGAAGATGTTTGAATTTTGTGCAGAAACTGAACAATTTGCTGATATAAAAGTTGTGGGGGTAGGTGGTGGCGGCAACAATGCCATTAACCGTATGATTGAATCAGGATTAGACGGGGTAGAGTTTATAGCGATTAATACTGATGCCCAAGCATTAGTTTCTTCTCAGGCTAGTAGTACTTTACAGATTGGTGAGAAGTTAACCCAGGGTTTAGGAGCAGGTGCTGATCCAGAGTTAGGGCAGAAGGCTGCTGAAGAGAGTAGAGATATGATTGCTGAAACGCTTAAAGGTTCTGATATGGTCTTTATTACTGCTGGTATGGGTGGCGGAACTGGAACTGGAGCTGCTCCTGTAGTAGCAGAAGTAGCTAAGGAGATAGGCGCCTTAACAGTAGGAGTAGTTACTAAACCTTTTACTGTAGAAGGTAGGCAGCGAATGGAGAAAGCGGAGTATGGTGTTGATAATTTAAAAGAAGAGGTAGATACTTTAATTGTCATTCCTAATGATAGATTATTAGAGGTAGTTGAGAAGCAGACTTCATTAATTGAAGCTTTTGAAGTTGCTGATGATGTCTTACGACAAGGCGTACAGGGTATCTCTGATTTAATTACCATTACTGGTTTAATTAATCTTGACTTTGCTGATGTTAAGACAATTATGACTGATGCTGGTTCAGCCTTAATGGGTATTGGTGCTGCTGAAGGCGACGATCGAGCAGCAGAAGCAGCTAGAAAAGCTGTAGCTTGTCCGCTATTAGAAGCTTCAATTGAAGGAGCACAAGGGGTTTTATTAAATATCACTGGTGGAGAGAACTTAGGGTTACATGAGGCAAATGAAGCAGCTAAGGTTGTCTCCGAAGTTGCAGATTCGAATGCTAATATTATCTTAGGTGCAGTAGTTGATGAGAGTTTAGATGAAGAAGTAAAAGTAACTGTTATTGCTACAGGTTTTGGGCAAGTACAGCAAAAGAATATTAAGCCTCAACAGCCGGAAGTAGAAGAAAAACCTAAATCGCAGTCAAAAGAACAGAATCAAGAGAGAGATTTGGATAATATAGAGTCATTTGCTAATGATGATTTGGATATACCGGCTTTCTTACGCCGTAAAAAAGGATAGTATAGTGTAGTCTCGATGTCCTTGCTTAGGATGTCGAGACTTTTTATTTTAATCGCAAAAATTGACAAATAAAGCTCTTAATTGATAAAGATAATTGATAGATTATAGTTTAATTCACTTAAAAAGGATAATTTTAAGTAAAGATTGTAAGAAAATTAGGTTAGGGTGGATAACTAAATCTGTAATATTAGTAGCAGGTCGTTATCTTTTGTTGCAAATATCGACAAAATACGAATAAATTTTTAAGTTTAATTTAGTAATTTTTTCTTTATTTTTTAATATATATAATTATAGAGGAGATAGTAAATGGAATTAACTATTTATTATGATCTATTATTTATAATTAATCTGGTTATGAATTATTTATTATTATGGACTACGGCAAAATTGATTAAGATTGATTATCAAATTTGGAGGTTATTAGTTAGTGCTTTATGTGGTACTATTTATACTATTTTGATCTTATTTCCTCAGTTTCAGTTTTGGAATAATATTTTAGTCTACTTTTTATTATCAATTTTAATGGTATCTATAGCATATTTACCTCTATATTGGAAGCGTTTCTTAAAGGCGGTAGGTTACTTCTACTTAATCACATTTTTAACCGCCGGTATTCTGATGGCGCTTTACAATTTAAACTTCTCTTATCAGTTAGATAAGATTAGAGAAGAATTTGGACTAACCTTAGCTAATAGTTGGCTGTTAGTAGTAACAGGTATAATAGTTATTTTAGTAGGTAAGTTTAGTTGGCGTCTATTTCAAAGGGAACTAGAAGATACTTTAGTTAAACTTCAGATTCAAATTCAAGAAGAGCAGTTAACAATACAGGCATTGGTTGATACAGGCAATAGTTTAAGAGATCCATTAACGGATTTACCGGTGATTGTAGTGGAATTAGATAATTTAGTAAAGCTCTTTCCCGAAGAGATTAAGGAGGTCTTTAGCGAATATGACTTGAAGTTAGAGCAAGACGAATTGATTACTACTTTAGGTGAGACTAAGTGGGCTAATCGGGTGAGATTAATTCCTTTTAGGGCAGTAGGGAGTGATAATCAGTTATTAGTAGGTTTGAAACCGGATAAGGTTAGTTTGGAGCTTACAGAAGGAACAGTGGTTACTAAGCAGGTTATATTAGGAATTTATGAGGAAGAGTTTGATCAGACACAAGATTATTCGGCTCTATTAAATCCAGAATTATTCTAATAAACCATCATTATTAAGGAGGAGGGGTCACTATGTTAGCTTTAGCTCGCAAATTTAAGTTATTGGTTAGAATTAAGATGGTTAAATTACTACAAAAGTTAGGTTTAGATCTAGCTCAAGGGGTTTA
>JBNJEL010000021.1:0-24025 GCA_051745835.1 Bacillota bacterium | reverse complement strand
TATTCATTAATATAACTCCCTTTATTTCAAGTGTTTATATCATTATAACATAAAAGGGGTTCATATACAAGAAGGAGGTGGGAACAACGCCGATTCATCAGCGGGGCTTTCTCGGCTGAACTTCGGTAAGCTGTATCTTTAACGATGATAGGTTTCACCATTTATAATCTTAAAGGCACGGTAGATCTGCTCTAGTAGAATTAACTGCACCATCTCATGAGTGAAAGTCATATTCGATAAAGTTAAGACATAATCTGCCTCATCTCTTACCTTCTGATGTAAGCCTAATGTACCGCCGATAATAAAATCAATCTCGCTATAACCCCTTACCTGTAAATTACCAATCGACTTAGCTAACCCTTTCGAGGTCATATGCTTCCCTTCATTATCTAAGGCAATGCTATAGGAACGACTATCTAACTGTTTAATAATCCGTTCTGCCTCTTCTTCTTTGATCTGCTTCTTAGCAGCCTGACTGAGATTATTACCCAACCGCTCTGCAGCAACAGTAATAACATTAAGGTCTAGATAGCGATTTAACCGCTTCTTAAACTCAGCAACTCCTACTTGCAGATAATCTGTACTAAGATCACCAACTGTGACTAAATTAATCTTCATCATCTCACTCCTCTACAAAAAATTAAAAGGCTAGCAATCTAGCCTTTTAATTATCATTCTATCTAATTAGGCTGCGGACGAGCATCTAATTTAATCTTGCTTACTTTTAATGATCGGTCACGATAGAAGGCTAATTTAATCTGCTCATCAACTTGATACTCCTTTAACTTATCTCTTAGTTGAGACATTGAATTAATCTCTTGACCTTCTATTTCAGCAATGATATCTCCTCGCTTTAAATCTGCTTTAGCAGCAGGACTACCGCTGACAACTTCAGCAACAAAGATACCTTTATTACGCGCTAAATTATATTCGTGAGCTAAACTCTCATTAATTGTAATTCCATAGATACCTAACCACGGTCTAATCACTCGCCCTTCGGCAATTAACTCCTTAGCTATATCTTGAGCAGTATTGATCGGAATTGCAAAACCAATCCCCTGAGCCCCTTGAATAATAGCAGTATTAATTCCAATAACTTTACCTGCTTTGTTAAGTAAGGCTCCACCGCTATTACCAGGATTGATCGCAGCATCGGTCTGAATCATATCTGTTAGTTCAGTACCTTTTTGAATCTCTAACTTCCTATCGACAGCACTCACCACTCCGGTAGTGACAGTATTAGAAAAACCAAACGGATTACCGATAGCTACAACTTCTTCACCGACCTGCAACTGATTAGAATTACCTAGTTGAGCCGTCGGTAAATCTTCTCCGTTAATCTTAACTACAGCTAAATCAGTAATCGGATCGCGTCCCACTACCTTCCCTTTAAATTTACGCTGTTGCTCGTCCATTGTCAAGATAACTTTAATCTGATCCGCTCCGGCTACTACATGATTATTAGTTAGGATATAGCCAGCTTGGTCAAAGATAACTCCAGAACCTTCTCCGGTTACCTCTTCTTGTCGGCGTCCATAGAAGAAGTCATAAGTTAATCTCTTCTCAACAGTGGTAATCTTAACTATTGCTGGACCTACCTTATCCACCACCTCTACTACCGAGCTATTACCCGCTGCTGACAAACTAGAATCCTCTAGCTGTTGCGGAGTAGACCTTGTCTCTAAGTTCTGCTGATTAGACTGCGGTAGTAAACCTGGTAGTAAGAAAGCAACTAAAAGCCCACCAATTACCGCACTAACAAGCGCTACTAAGAGATAAGAAAGCTGACTAACTCCTTGTCTGTTGTGATCATCAAAAAAAGGACTCACTATGAACTCCTCCTTCTTAAGTTAGCCTATTTGGTAGAGACCGCTAACTTGATTATGCTTAGCAAAATCCAACTGTAGATCCCTACCTAGCTCCATTCCAGCATCAACTACCATATTCTTAATCGTTAAGTAAGCTAATTCTGGCACATTATTATCTTGACTAAGGTGAGCTAACAATATACATTCCACCGAATTCTTCACTAACTCCACTACTGTAGCAGCTGCATCATCATTCGATAGATGCCCCTGTTGCCCCATAATTCTCTTCTTAAGTGACCACGGATAAGGTCCTGCCTTCAACATCTCCAAATCATGATTCGACTCTAAGATTACAAATTGAGAACCGCTTAAGTGCTCCATGATCTCTTCGGTCATATAGCCAATATCAGTAGCAATCGCTAACTTGCTACCCTGACAAGTCATAGTAAAACCCACTGGATCAACAGCATCGTGAGGAATTGCAAAAGATTCTATCTCTAAATCTCCTAGCTCCAAGCCACAATCTTCGATCAAACATCTATGCTGAGGTTTAATCTTACCCAAATCCTCTTCAGCTACTCCCCACATCTTCTCTGTCGCATAAATCGGCAGATTAAATCTACGGGATAAGATACCTACGCCCTTAAGATGATCCTGATGTTCATGAGTTACTAAGATAGCATCTAACTCATCGCCACTAACATCTATCTGAGCTAACTTCTCTGTAATCTGCTTACCGCTTAAGCCTGCATCTACTAAAACTTGCTGATCCTTAGAGGCAATATAGATCGAATTTCCCGAACTTCCACTTGCTAACGAACAGACCTCTAAAGTAATTTCAATCATCCCCTTTAACTTACATTATTTGATCAGTAATTACTATTTATAGATAACTCACTTAATTACCTGCTTAATTAACAGTTAATATTAGATTTAATGAAGGATTTTTAAGAGATAAAAGGAATTAAAGTATATATATTACTATACTTAGATAACCAACTAGACAATTTAGCAGATTAATAGAAAGGGGCAGTTTAATGACACTTAAATTCGATAAATTTAGAGAAAAAGTTTCACGTAACATCAATATAGATCTAAGTAGTTATAAAGAGAAACGTGTCAAACGACGAATTAACAGCTTAATGGATAGACATGATATTACAGATTATGACGAATGTCTTAAGTTGCTTAAAAGTGATGCTAACTTTAAAGAACAGTTCTTAGACCACTTTACAATCAACACTTCCGAATTCTACCGTAATCCTAAGAACTTCAAATACCTTAAAGAAGATATCTTTCCCCGGCTTTTCGACCAGAACCATAAAGTTAAAATCTGGAGTGCTGCCTGTTCAATTGGAGCCGAAGCTTATACGCTAGCTATTATGCTTAAAGAAGCAGGCTTTAGCTCCAACAGGTATGAAATTGTAGCCACCGATATCGACCGCAACATTCTTAAACAGGCACGACGCGGAGTCTATAATAAGAATTCTATTAAAAAAGTTAATGATAGAATCCTTAATAAGTACTTTACAGTTCGTGATGACGAATATCACATTAGCAGTCAAATTAAATCACAAGTCCAATTTAAACACCATAACTTACTTAATGACCCATACCAGTCAAACTGGAACTTAATTCTCTGTCGTAATGTCTTTATTTACTTTACGCGCGAGATTAAAGACAAGATTACCGAAAAGTTAAGTCAGGCGTTAGCTAAAGACGGTTTTCTATTCTTAGGCAATACCGAATACCTCTTACAACCTAATAAGTTCAACCTAGAGAAAGAACATACTTCCTTCTACCAGCGAATCGACTAATTATGATAACTCCTCACTTGATTTAATATATTCTTCATCAACTCGGTTAGCCAACTCTTTACTAATCTGAGCTCTGATGAAGATTCCTTCATTTTGATACTCTTCTTCTAATACTTGTCCTCGCTGATGAGCTAAATCTAATGTGCCGGCATCATCATAAGGTAAGAGTAACTCCACTTCAACCATCGTATCTAACAATAAATTAGCTATCTTATCTAACAGACGATCTAAGCCCTCTCCTTGTTGCGCTGAAATAGCTAGACAGTGTTCAAACTCTCGTTCAATTAATGCTAATTGGGACTTATCCTCAACTAAGTCAACCTTATTGAGCACCGTAATAATCGGTTTATCAACCACCTCTAATTCAGCTAAGACTTCTCTTACCGCTCGTACTTTCTCTTGATAATCAGGTTGATTGATATCAACAACATGGATTAGAATATCGGACTCCGTCACTTCCTCTAACGTAGCTCTAAAAGCAGCAATTAATTGGTGGGGCAACTTACGAATAAAACCTACCGTATCACTAATTAAGACCTTACGACCAATCGGCAGCTGTAATTGACAGGTATTAGAATCTAAAGTAGCAAATAACTCATCCTTAGTTAAGGTATTTGCTGCAGTTAAGTTATTAAGCAGAGTCGACTTACCAGCATTAGTGTAACCAACCAACGAAATCAATGGTAGTTCACGATGCTCACGCTGAGTAGCTCGAGTCTGTTGGACTTGATCGATCTCTGCTTCAAGATTATCAATCCGCTCTCTAATTCGTCGGCGATCTATCTCTAACTTACTCTCTCCTGGACCTCTAGTTCCAATTCCACCGCCCAGTCTAGAAAGTTCTTCTCCTTGTCCAACTAAGCGCGGCAGTAAGTAATTCAACTGGGCTAACTCTACCTGTAGCTGACCTTCTTTGGTATTAGCATGTTGAGCAAAGATATCTAAGATCACCTGAGTTCGATCGATCACTTTAATCTCCAGCTCTTCTTCGAGATTGCGTTGTTGAGCAGGAGTTAATTCTTGATCGAAGATAATCATATTAGCCTGATGAGTATACTTAAGCTGCTTTAACTCTGCTACCTTACCATAACCGATATAGTAACGGCTATCAGGCTGCTTACGATACTGTACCTCTTTATGGCGAACAGTAATCCCTGCCGTCCGAACTAAGTTTTCTAACTCCGCTAATAAAGCGCCTTCTTGGTCATCATCCTCAGTCACTAAACCGACTAAAATTGCTGCTTCCGATTCGTTAGCTGCTACCTTGACAGTCTCCTGTTCGTTCAAGCTATCTTCTAACTCTCTAACTGTAGTCAAATAATCAATTTTACTTAGTGCTGCTAAATTATCCACTTCTTCTTGCTGACTACCAATCACTAACCGTCCCTCTACTAACTGCGGATAATGAATTACCGCCCGTGATGTAATGCTGCTCTCACCGACGGTTATCTGAAGAAGTAAATCCAATCTAAACTCCTGTAAAAAGATCTGACTCTTAGAACTAAGCTCCTTATCAAAAGTAAGATAGATACATCTAATCCCGCTTAATCGTTTCTTACTACGGCGCCGACGTAAATTGGTAAAGAAATCCTCAGTTAATCCGCCTACTTGTAACCGTAATACCTCACCGCGTCGATTAACTAACAGAGCAAGGGGCTTTTCTATCTGATTAGTCAACTCAATTAGCTCTTCTACTAATTCTTGACCAATTAATCTATCATTAGCTAACTGATACTCCTCTATCTCTTCTAATTGCTTAATATGTCTATCTTTGATTCCAGCTAAATTTCCTCTTAGTTCAGAAATTAAAATCACCTCTAATTAAATGAGCTTTTTGCTTAATTTTATCATTACTTAAAGCAGATATAAAGCCTAAGCAGAATTTATCAGTCCACTTAACAACAGTAATCTATCACCTGTTCTACATGAATCTTTGTCCGTGTAGCTTGAGCGATAAACTCTTGCTCACTTAAGAAGTTAAGTTTACTATCCTTTGCTAGCTCTTGAGCTACACTATTCTGTAAGACAGGTAACTCTAACTCCTTAATTGTTTCTATTAAATACTGTGAAACATAAGGATCTTCTAATATAATCATCACCTTCATCCTCTCTAATTACTAACAGTCACAGATTAACAATTAATCAACGTAGATATGTAAAGAGTTCTGTTAGATTATCTCGATCTGTAAAGTCTACCGGTTGATCATAAGCTGCAATTAATTCTTGTTCATCCTGATTAAGACTAAATTTAAGCTTTAATCTTAATTTTAAAAGACTCATTAACATCTTATCAACAAAATTCAACTGCTCATAATCAAAACCGCCCCGCAGATAGAAGAATTTAATCTGTTCCTGTTCTAGTGTTGAAAAATTCTTATCCTTTATTTCAGTTATTACTTCTTTCCGGGCAGGTGCCATTCCTGTTGCAAAAATAATAATTTCTTGATCTGCCAGTAATTTTAAATTATCTTTAATTAGTTTAACCCCATTAATCTTACTAATGTAAACTCCGCCACCATAGATGATAGTTTCATATTTTGATAATATATCCTTCTTAACCTCTGCACCAGACTCGATATCTGAATCTAATTCAGCTGCTATCCACTCGGCATACTGCTTAGTAAAACCTGTTTTAGAATTATAAATTACTATACTATTCATATGAAGATTCCTCCTTCTATAATTTAGTATTTCCTTGGCTAAGAATTTTAGTATTACCTTATTGAATAAAAATTTTCCCTCCTTAGTTTAGTAAATAATCCTAAATTAAAAAGTGAAAATTTCTTTTAACTACGCACCCTGAGTGTAACGAGGAAGTACTCTTAGGGTGCGCCCAGAATGGAAATAGTTTTAGGCTAGATTGAAAATTTTATTTAACAATCTATACAGACTCTTTAAATTACCATAAAAATTATGTTAATAAATAAAAAAAAGATCAGCCCCTAACAATACTAGAGACTGACCAAAATCTACTAACCTAAATTTTATACTTTAAAATCACTAATTAATTGCTGTAATTTCTGAGCCATTGAAGCTAGTTCTTGAGAAGAATTAGCTACCTCCTCAGACATATTAGCTATATTATCACCAGAGCTTTTAATCTGTTCACTATCATCAACTAAGTTATCTGTAGCAGAAGCTGTCTCTTCTATTTGTTCTGAAGTTTGCTCAGTAGCCTGATTAATCTCTGTAAAGATCTCTCCTGTTTCTTCTGCTATCTCCTGTCCGGATTTGACTTTAGCTTCAACTCCTTTAATTGCTTCTAAACCTGTATTGGATTTTTGCTGAATAGTATTAACTAAATCAGTAATATCACCAGTAGCTTCAGCAGTCTGTTCTGCTAATTCTCTAATCTCTTCTGCTACTACTGCAAAACCTTCACCGTGTTCTCCCGCACGAGCTGCTTCAATCGAAGCATTTAAAGCCAACATATTAGTCTGCTCAGCTATATTATTAATCAACTCTACTACCTGTCCTATCTCCTGAGAAGTATCATCTAAATCATCAATAACCTTAACTGCCGACTGTACTGTAGAGTTAATCTTTTGCATACTATTAATAGTTTCTGTCATATTCTCTTCTCCTACCTCAGTCTTACCAGTAGATTCTTGAGCAAAAGATCTTATCTCCGCAGTCGTAGCCGAAATCTGCTGAATATTGCTTGTAATATCTTCTATCAAATTATTAGTCTCTTCTATCGTCGCATTACCTTCCTGAGCTGAAGCAGATAGTTCTTCACTGTAAGCAGATAAATTCTCGGTAACTTCTAAAATATTCACCATCATACCTTCTAAATTATTGACCATCTCATCTAAAGCTGAACGAACCTGTCCTAATTCATCAGTAGATGAATCATCAATCTCTACCGTTAAATCTCCTTGAGCTACTTGAGAGATATCAGTAATTAATTCACTAATCGGTTTTAGTAAGTACTTCTGATTAATCCAGTAAATTAGACCGCCTAACAAGAACAAAATACCTAGACTAATACCTAAAATTATTAACTGTAACCGCTCCTTAGCTGCATGAAACTCTCGAGCAGGAATCTGAGTAAAGATCATACTATCTATACGATCAATTTTAATGTAAGAAGCTACTTTATGCTCTCCCTCAAAATCATAATCCATACTTCCTTGATCAGTAGCATAAACTTTAGAGACATCAAAGATCTGATTAGCATTAAACTTTTCATTCACTAACTGCTGGTCAGGATGAGCGATAAACTGCCCTTCACTATTAATCATATAAGCATAACCATGGTCACCAATATTCTTACTAGTAATCTCTTGATTTAAAGAAGTTAAATTAATATCCCCTGCTATCACTCCTTTAAACTCTCCATTACTCATAATCGGCATTGCTACAGTAATTATCTGCTTACCGGTTCCAGCATCAGTAAATACATCAGTCCAAACAATTTTTTGTTCTTCTTTAGCTTTCTTATACCAAGGTCTTGTCCTAGGGTCAAAATCCTCTGGTAAATTAGCATTATCTCCAATAATCATCTGTCCTTTAGCTGTACCTACATACAGATGTAAAAAATGAGAATACTCCTCTTTAAATTTCTGAAATCTATCTAAAATTACACTACGCTCTAAATTTTCAGTACTTTCAAACTCAGCTAATACCTTAATTGCCCGCTCAGAATTGTTCAGAAATTCCTGTGCCTGCACCTGAAGTGATTCTACAATTTCTAAATTCTTTTCTTGAGCTCCAGTAGTTAGTTCTTCTGCTACAAAATTATTAATAATTAATCCTAACCCCACTAAACTTATCAATAATACTAACATAATAATTCCATTCACTTTAAATAAGAGACTATCTTTCCACCCTACTTCCTCGCTATGTTCTTCATTCATCTTTCTATTGTTCACCCCTTCGTTATTAGTTATCCTTATGTGTCTCATAATTAATAGTTAGCTTAAAGCAATTTGAAAATCACCCCCTCCTAAAATCTTCTGTTATTATGTAATATTTTCTCAACCGTATAAATAATATCTTATTAAACCTCATATTGCAAGTTATCATGTCATTTTATGCTAGAATATAAGGAACACTTTACTAATTATTCCTGTAGCAATAAGCGGGAAATAAGTAGGTTAACTCCTAAAGTTATCACCATAATTAAAACTGCCATTACAGCTCCAACTCCATATTCACCATTGTCGATAGCATTAAATAGTTCTACCGTAGCCACCTTACCCCCGGGATAGATGAGAAAGATTACTGCACCAATCGAAGTCATAGTTACTGCAAAGGTATTTACAAAACTAATTAAGAAGGCTGGCTTAAGTAGCGGAATAATTATATCCTTAAGAGTCATTAACTGGCTCGCCTGTAAGTCCTGAGCTGCCATTTCTAGTTCGGAATTAATTGAATTTAAGTATGAACTACCTACTTTAGTAACTAGCGGCAATTGACGATAGATAAAGTTAAGTACTACAATTAAAGCTGTACCGGTTAAAGCTAACGGTGGCTGATTAAAAGCTAAGATATAACCAATTCCAAAGAATGTGCCGGGCAGAATATAGGGTAGAGTAGCAATTAGATCTAATCCTTTAATTATTAACTGCTGACTATGTTCAATAAAGTAAGCTAATAGTAAGCCCAAACTACTACTGACCACTCCAGCAATTAAACTATATAGTATACTACGTAAGAAGCTAGCTATTAACTTAAAGTCAAAATTTCTAATATGCTCTAATGTTACCACCAACTCTCCGCCATGATATTTACTAACTGCAGTTAAGATAATCGTTAAGTACTGTAAAGTGATAATCAAAATAAAACCCCAACTAAGCATTGTTAAGAGTATCTTAATCTTACCTGATAACTCTACTGAACAACTCTTTGTTAGCCACTGACTAGCTGAAATCTGTGATGACATCTGTAAGTCGTGTTGATAGTAGCGATAGAAGATAAAAGCAACCACAGCCGGTACTAAAATTAATCCTCCTAATGCTGCTGCCCGAGAAAAGTTAAAGTAAGCAATTACATTTAAGTAAGCTTCCGTGGCTAAGACATCAAAACCACCTCCAATAATAATTGGAGTACCAAAGTCAGCTAAACTTTTAACAAAGGATAATAAAGCAGCAACAATGATAGCCGGCTTAGCTAGAGGTATCATTATCTCAACTAATAAATGATAGAGACCAACTTTAAGATCATAAGCTGCTTGAATTAAAGTAGAGTTTATACCTTGTAAACCACCAATAATAATCAAAGATGCCAAGGAGGTTTGACTTACTGTCTGCATTAAGACAATGCCTTGCCAACCATAAGTATCTAAAGTTAAGCCTAATAAGTGATAGGTAATCAGTCCCCGACGACCAAATAATTTAATGTAAGCTAGTGAAGAGACAAACGGAGGGGCAACCATCGTTAATAGCAAAATAATAAAGATGATCTTTCGTAGTTGTTGATTAACAAAAGTAAAGTAGAGTCCAACTGCTAATCCTAACCCAGTAGTTAATAATGTAGTTAGTAGTGCCACCAGACAGGAGTTTAAAATTAAGTAACTATCCTGACTTAATAGTTGGCTATAAAGCTGAAATGTTAACTTACCATTAGGATAGATACTTTCTTTAATTACCTCTACTAAGGGCCAGAAGATAAAGATTAAGACACCACTAGCGATAACTCCCAATAATAAACGATAAAACAGGGTATCTAAATATTTAGATACCCTGTTACTAACTTGATTTGTAATTTTACTTAGCAACTTGCTCATTCCAAGTCTGAATAATTTGTTGACGTCGTGTACCGAAATCTCTAAAGTCAACTTTTAATAACTTATCTAAGGGAGCATCTGCTAACTCTTCTGGCTGTTTGATATCCTCGCGCACCATAATCGTAGAGTTTATGTCACGCATAAAGCGCTGTCCTTTCTTCGATAATGCCCAATCAACAAATTTTTGCGCCGCTTGACTATTATCCGCCTGCTTAAAGATTGCCATACAGCCTGGCACCCACGGAATACCATCTTCCGGGAAGATAACCGAGACCGGATGTTCCTGGGGTAAGTTCATAATTCCACCATTAATATAGGTAATACCGACTCCTGCCTCACCTAATAATACCTTCTTATGTGGTTCGCTGCCTCGTTTGGAGAAGTAAGGGATATTCTTCCTTAAATCTTTAAAGTACTGCCAACCTGCTTGACTACCTTTTACCTGCAATAATGAGTTAACAATTGCATAATTCGTCCCGGAAATAGCAGGATTAGACATCAAAACTTCTTCTTGATACTGCGGCTTAGTCAGATCAGACCAACTAGTAGGAGTAGCCAAATCTTGTTCTGCTAAGATTTGATCATTAACGATAAAACCAGTAATTACTAAGTAGATACCTGTCCAGTATCCTTCGTTATCCTTATAAATAGCTGGAACATGCTCAGCCTGAGGTGACTTATATTGGGCTAGTAATCCCTCCTGTTTAGCAGCAATAAAGCTATCAACACCACCGCCAAACCATAAATCTGCCATCGGTTTACCGCCCTCAGCTTTCGCCCGAGCTAACACCTCTCCTGATGACATATCGAGCGATTTAACTTCAATGCCGGTCTGTTTAGTAAATTCAGCAAAGACCTGTTCCTCATTACTAAAAGCTCCAATTACTTTAAGTGTCTTATCTTCCTCACTTCCTGTCAACCAATCAAAAAATCCTGCTTGAGTAACTGAGGTTACCATTAATACTGCAACTAAGGCTAAACAACCAATCACTAATCTTCTCTGCTTCATTATTATTCCTCCCTATTATTTAATAATTCATCTTCCACTAAAGATTAAATATCTTATTTAATTACTAGGTAAGATAGATTTAATTTTCTCCAAAGATGCTTCTGGATTTTCTTCATCAACTGCTACCAAAGGTAGTTCGATTCCCACTTCTATTAATAATTTAGTTAGTTCTTCGATAAATACTCCTGCTTCTTTTACCTGTTTTAAATCATCTCTTAGTTCTTCCTTATTACTACTTAGAACTTCTCCGCCCCATTGACCAAAGCAGGTATAATTTACTCCACAACTAGGACTTCCATCTACTCCTATAACTCCTAAGATCTGATAATCATTAGCCCAATAATCTTTAATCTGTTCTAAATAAGGAGTCAAAATTTCACGACAATGTTTTCTAAAATATGGGGTATCAAACTGCTTCTTAGTATGTCCCCACCTTTTAATTCCATAATTAGTCAGCTCTGGACAAGGTAACTGTATAATTCCTACTCCTTTTTCTAATAATGGTGCTATAACTTTCATCAGTCCACCTTGATAATCTGCTAAACCTTCTACTTTAGAGTTGCAATTTAAGATACAGTGAGCTAATAGAATAATTTTCTTGTTACGTTTCATCTGATTCACCTTTCAACTTAAAGTTAGATTTTATTAATCTCTAATTTAGATATATAATTTTTTTGATCTTTAATCTTATCATTTTTCTTTCGTAGACAGAACCAAGAAAAAGTAATATTAATAATTAAAACAGTAATTATAATTAAATTAGCAAATACAGCAGCGATTCCAATATCGCCAGTCTTAATTGCTCCAAACATTTCTACAGTAGCTACTTTAGAACTAGAAGTAATTAAGAATATAATCGCTCCAATAGTAATCATTGTTGTCGTAAAGTTATTAATAAAACTAACTAAAAAAGCAGGCTTAAGGTTAGGTAAAACTATATCTTTAAAAACGTAGCCCTCTTTAGCACCTAAATCACGAGCACTTGATTCTAACTCTGGATTTAACTGACTTAATACTGCTGTTCCTGCTTTAGTACTAATAGGTAGCTGACGAAAAACACAATTAAGAACTACAATCAAACCTGTACCTGTTAAAACTAATGGTTGATCATTAAAAGCTAAAAGATAACCAATCCCAAAAAAAGTACCAGGAATCATGTAAGGCAGTGTAGCAATAAAATCTAATACTTTTGTTCCTATAAACTCTTTTCGCTCTAAAATATAAGATAATAAAATACCAATCAAGCTACCTAAAATACCTACAATTAATGAATACTTAAAGCTTCTGCCCAAGCTTCTTAATTTTCTTAAATTTAAGTTTTTAATATGATTTAAAGTTAATGAAAAATCTACTCCCCAAGTTTTAGCAAAAGCTCCCCACAAAATAGTTCCATACTTAATAAACATAAATAACACAAATAACCAAGTTATAATTGCTAAAATTAAATTTATCGGTTTAGATAATTTAAGTTCGCCATTGTTCTGATTTGTACTCTTACTACTAAAAAACTTCGTATTACCTAATATCTTTCGATAAATAATAAAAGCTAATAAAGCCGGAACCACTAATAAAGTACTCATTGCCGCTGCTTTAGGTAAATTATAAAGGCCAATCACATTTAAATAAGCTTCTGTAGCTAAAACATTAAATTTACCACCGATAATTATTGGTGTTCCAAAATCGGATAAAGATTTAATAAAAGTAACTAAAGCAGCTACTAAGATACCTGGTTTAGCTAATGGAATAGTAATCTGAATTAAAGTAGCCCAACTACTAGCTCCACTATCATAAGCAGCGGATTCTAAATTGCGATCTACCCCTTTCAAAATTCCCATAATCAATAATGCAGCTAACGAAGTATGTCCAATTGATTGCATTAGAACAACACCATGCCAACCATAAGGATTAATTGATAAATTAAGCAGATTATATGTAATTAATCCCCGCTTACCAAATAACATAATATAAGAAATAGATGAAACAAACGGCGGAGAAATCATAGTTAATAGTAATACTCCTAAAACAATCTTTTTACCGCAATTATTAGAATGAGTAATATATAAAGCTAAACACAATCCTAAACTTACTGCTAATATTGTAGATAAAGTAGATACAAAAATACTATTCCATAATAATTGACTATTCCTAACAAAGAGTTGCTGATAATTGCTAAAATTAATTTGTCCATCAACATAAATACTACTAATCCAAACTTCAATAATTGGCCAAGCAATAAAAATAATCAAACTTAGAATAATTACACCATAAATTAAATTAGATAAAGAGGCATCTTTAAAGAAAGATACCCCTGATTGTTTATTATTTAGTATCATAGTAATCTTCTTTCCACTTATTTACTAACTTATCTCGCTGTGCACCTGCTTCTTCAAAATCAACATCCATTATTTCTGCATCTTTAAAACCACTTAAAGCTTCAGGAGGCTCAATTCCATCTCTAGTTGGCACTCGAGGACAATTATCTCTTAAAACTTTTTGTCCTCTAGCAGATAAAGCCCAGTCAACAAACTTCTTAGCTGCCTCTAAATTGTCAGTTTGTTTTAAAATAGCCATTGGAGCCGGCCACCACGGCACACCATCTTTAGGCATAATACTTACAATAGGATAACCCTGTTCCTTTAAATCTACTCCCGTACCTGGTGATAGTCCAACTATTACTTCACCTAATGCTGCTTTCTTCGGTGGTTCGCTTCCTCGCTTAGCATAGTATGGAATGTTATCATTTAATTTATCAAAATAATTCCAACCTGCTTCTGCGCCTTTATGCTGTAACAGTCCGGAAAGAATAGTATAGGCTGTTCCAGAAATTGACGGATTAGACATTAAAACTTCATCCTGATACTCTGACTTAGCCACATCAGCCCAAGTTTGAGGCACTTCAATTCCTTTCTCTTTACAGATCTCTGTATTAACTATAAAGTTGACAGTTACTAATGATACACCTGTCCAATAACCATCCTTATCTTTAAATAGATCTCGAATATTCTCAGCCTCTGGTGACTTATATTGAGCTAACAAGCCTTCTTTTTTAGCAGTAATAAAGGCATCTGAACCACCACCAAACCAGATATCAGCATTAGAATTACTCTGTTTCTCGCCTCTTAATCTAGCTAATACTTCCCCAGAAGACATATCAATATACTCTACTCTAATTCCAGTATCCTCTTCAAAAGCAGAATAGATCTCATCTTCGCCACCATAAGCAGAATAGACCGTTAATACAGTCTGCTCACTATCACTTCCTGTTAACCAATCAAAAAATCCTGCCATTGTTGCGGTTGTCATAGTTAATATCATTGTTAATGCTACTATCGTTACTAATAATCCCTTTTTTCTCATCTTAATCTCTCCTTTAACTTATTTCTATTTTAAATTCAATTAATATCTAACTCTTTCCTTAAACGCTGTATTAAAAATGATACTACCAAACAACTACCAATCTTATCGATAAAGTTACTAACCACCCGCGAGATAAAAGCAGCTTGAAAGATCTTCTGTCCTGACTGTAATAACCACGCATAGAATAAATCTATTCCACCGCCAGTCAAACCTTGAAAAACCCAGACTGCAATTGGCGTCCCAATTAAAGGTGCAATAAAGGCTAAGATTAACCCTGTACCTGTAGCTGTAACGTAATTGAAGTCATACTTACAGCTAATTAGCCCTACAATTAAACCAATTGTAATATTAACTACAGCAAAAGGAATAGTCTTAGGATTAGTTATAACTCCTTGTACTATATTAGTTAGCCCTCCAGTCATAGCTCCATACAGAGGTCCTAAAAGTACAGCACTAAAGATGGTTCCTACTGTATCTAAAAACAGAAATGGAATTTTCACTGCCGCTACAATTGTACCTAACACTATATTTAATACAATTCCTAACCCAGCAATAGTCAAATTTCTAGTTTGACTATTCATTCTATTTGCTCCTTTAAAGTAGATATTCGTCTAAATCCATGTTGACAACGTTCTACAGGATAAACCTGATTACTTTTAATTGCCTCTATAAATGTCTCTAAATCTTGAACCTCAGTTGTAAACTTAGTAGCAAATTTTCCAACCCGCTCTAAAGTATGAGCATCACTACTACCTAAACAGGGTAGATTATATCTCTTACCTAAGTAATGAGCTCGTAGATTATTATCTGTGACAGTACTACCGTTGAAAGATTCGACTCCAGTCAACCCTTCTAAATTAGTAAATCCTTCCCTCATCCCACGATCATTATCTCTAAAAGGATGGGCACTAATAGCTACTCCCCCAGCCTCTGTGACTAACTTCACTAATTCAGCAGCAGATAACTTCTCTTCGGGCAGCTCTTCTAATCCAAAAACTAAGATATCTCCTTGATAGGTTAAAATTTCTGCTCCCACTAAGATTAAGAAATCTTCTCTTAATGACAGTTCAACTGCCTCTTTCTTAATCTGATTGCTCTCATGGTCAGTAATACAGATACCGTCTAAACCTATTTTTTGAGCGCGCTTGACAATATCAGTTAAAGATGCTGCACTATCAAGTGAGTACTTGCTTTCATGAATATGAATATCAATCACCATTTCCCTCAACTCCCTATTAGTTTTAGAGTTTGATTCTTTTAGATGCGGGACATAATAGCTCTACATGCTCACCAACCTGCCATTGTTGATCATTTTGATTAAATAGATCTACCTCGATAGTCTGATTTTCAACTGTAACAAAATAAGTAGTAAAAGAACCTTTAAACTGCTTCTGTACTACTTTACCACTCAGTCCTTCTTTGTTGTCAGCTATCACTACATCTTCCGGTCTAATTAGATAACGATCCTGTTGCTGATTAATTACATTAATTCGTCCAATAAACTGAGCTACAAATAAATTATTGGGCTCATGATAAACGTCTTGTGGTGTGCCAACCTGTTCAATATGACCTTGATTCATCACTACTATCTTATCTGAAATACTAAGTGCTTCTTCTTGGTCATGAGTTACATATAACATTGTAATCTCTAATCTACGCTGTAACTCCTTGATCTCTTTTCTCATTCTAATCTTCAATTTAGCATCTAAATTACTTAAAGGCTCATCTAATAATAAGAGTTTAGGATTCATTATTAATGAACGTGCTAAAGCTACCCGTTGCTGTTCTCCACCACTTAATTGATCTATACTTTTAGTTTCATACTCCGCTAAACCTATTAACTCTAACATCTCTACTCCCTGTTGGTAAGCTTCTTGCTTACTATAATCTTTAAATTTCAGTCCATAAGTGATATTTTTAATTACATTCATATGCGGAAAGAGAGCATAACTTTGGAAGACTGTTGCTGTCGGTCGATTATCAGGTGCATCATCAGTAATTAACTTTTGGTCTAATTTAATCTCACCACTATCTGGTGAGAGAAATCCACCAACCATCTTTAAAGTAGTTGTCTTTCCACAACCACTAGGTCCTACAATAGAAACTAACTGCCCGCGTTCTACTTCCAAATTAAAGTCCTGGACAGCTATCGTAGAACCAAATGTCTTACTTAAATCTTGTAATTGTAAATACATATAAACCTTCCTTTACTAATTTAAATTAATCTTAAATAATTAATAAGATTTTCTTATAAAAATGCCAAAAATAAAAATAAAAAAATAAGTAAAAATTAGAATATTAATAATAAAAAGTTATAATCTACTTAAAATAATATCAATCACAGCTTTAATTGTCAACAAATGATTATAAATATAAAAGTTCTGTAATCAAATTGATTACAGAACTCAACAATCCTAGTTCATCTCCTCTAATTCAGTTAGTATCTCGCGCGCCTTAGTAAACTCAGAGTTTAAATGCAAAGTTCGCCGCAGACTCTTACGAGCAGCAGATAAACGATCTAACTCTACATAAGCATGAGCTAACTTAAAGTGGCTTAAATAATAAGTCGGATTAGCAGCCACCGCTTCTTGATAAGCTTCTAGTGCTAACTGATTTTTCTTAAGTGCTAGATAGGAATCTCCCAAACCCAGATAACCTCTGACGTAGATCGGATTAAGCTTAACTGCTTGCTGAAAATAATCTACTGCTTGCTGAAACTGATCTAATTTCCGATTAACCGCGCCAAGATAGTAATAGGTCAGATAAGTTGCTTCACCATTAGCTACTACCTGCTCTAAATTCTTAAGTGCTGCTTGATATTGACCTAACTTATAATTAGCTACTCCTAACTTATAATCAATGATAAATGAATTCATTAACTCTTTAGCAATCGAATACTCCTTAATTGCCTGCTTAAACTTCTGCTGTTTAATGTAGAGATCACCTAAACTAATATGATTAGATGCTGACTTAGGATTTAAGCGCAAAGCCCGTTGGTAGTAATTAACCGCATCATCTAGCCTACCTTCCTCCCGAGCAATTAAGCCTAAGTTAGTGTAAGCCCGCACTTTATGTTCGGGCACCTGTAGAGCATCCTTAAACTTAGCTTTAGCCTGCTCCAACTTACCTTGTTGATAATAATGTAAACCTAACTTCAAATTATTATCCGCTGCTAAGACTGACCCCACTGTCAAAAGTAATAATAATACTATAACCACTATAATATATCGCTTCATAAACTCATCCTTCCTACTTAAGAAGTCTATTTTACTCTTTCCTTAACCTTAGCTTTAGCTGCTACAAACTCCTTAACTCGACGCAGTGAAGTATTTAAGATATCTGATCGCTCTAATCCTGCTTGAAGTGCTAACTCTAAAGCCTGGTCTACTCGCCCCACATCATCAGAGAAGTGAGCATCGCTACCAATCACTACTTCTAATCCTGCCTGAACAGCTAACTTAGCAACTTCTAAGCAGTTATCCCAACTTCCAAATCGACTACCACGAAATGAACTATTATTAATCTCTAACAATACATCATGCTCTATTGCCGCCTCAATTACTCTCTCAAAATTAGCTGCAAATCGAGGATTACCGGGATGAACAATAATATCGACTAGTGGATTCTCAATTGTTTTAACCAGTGCTTGAGTATTCTCTGCTACACTATCACCTTCGTAACCGGTTAATGAATGTAAGCCAGCTAAGACGAGATCCATTCTCTTTAGCGATTCAACAGCCAAATCTAACGTACCAGCAGTATCTGTAATATTAGCTTCTACTCCTTTTAAAACTCTCACTCCTGCAATCTCTTCTGGCAGTACAGCTAAGTTATTAAAGTAGTAAGGATGGTTAGCCCCTGGCATCACTGGCCCATGATCTGTCGTAGCTAAGATTTCAATCCCATTTCTCCTGGCTCCGTGAGCCATCTCCTCTAAAGTACTATAAGCATGACCGCAGGCAATCGTATGCGTATGTAAATCAGCTACAATCTCCATTACTATCTCCTCCTAGAGTAATAATCCTGCCCGACCTAAACTAGTACCAATAATTAAGAACAAAAAGTATAGTTCAAACTGCGTAATCGAAAATCTTAATAATAGTAAAGTAACTAAGGACAACAAAGCTTCCGACCACAGAACTAACTGTAACTGTGTAGCTAACAAAGGACTACTTAACTCTACTACTCCGGGAATAGTGAGAATAATTAATCCCCCCAGTAATAGACGCTGTTTAACTGTAGCTAACTTAAAATAGGTTAATCCCTGCCAGCTTATTCCCCACGTTAGCAGGAAAACTACTGGTACTAAATTAATATTATATAGTGAAGTAATTGTCGTCACCACTAATGCGAAAAGATAAGCAGCCTTTCGTGAACTTAACTCTTGGTTAACAACTACCTGAGCTAAGATTACGCCACCTCCAATAATAGGTAATAAGCCAGCCACCCTTGCTAATTGATCCAAAAATTGCGCGGGAATCGCACCTAATAACTTCTGGAGGATAGGAGTAAAACTTAAACAAGTTAGCAAAAAGAGTAATAATCCTCCTTCAACTAGCCACTGCGGTATCTCTGCAGTTATAGTTTCCATAATTACTTGAAGTAGGTAACTAATTAATAATGCTAGAGTTAGATTAAATAACAAGCTAATATTAGCTGTTAATAAAGTTAAACTGGTAGCCAACAATGCAGTTAAATTAATAAATTGTAATCCAAACTGCGACTCGACTAAATTAATGCCCCAGATTAATTCTAGGAGCAGCCCAATATAGATTCCAGTTGATAAGTTACCTAATAAGGCTCCTCCTAGCGGGGCTACTATAATAGGATGAACTAGATATTCTAGATTATTATCTACTCTACGTTGATAAAAATTAATTATATAAAGCAAGACTGTCACACCAATTATTTTCATCATCATTAACTCCCTATTGTCAAATATTAAACTGCTAACTAAATTCTTGGTTCAGATTAAAAGTCCTGCTTATCTAGCTCAAGTAGTGGAAGTTAAAGATAATTAATCTATTGTAAATCATTAATCATCGTAGCATACTCAGTCGTTAAATTACTAGCTTGCTGTAAAGTATTAGCCTCTGAGCAGACATGAAAAGTAGGCTCTTGTGCATCAGGCAAGATCAAAGTCCAACTACTATCATCTTCATGATAGACTTTAACGCCATCGATTAACTCTACTCTTTCTTCTGGTACTTCAGCAATTAAGTTACGCATCACTTGACCTTTATTCTCCCATGAACACTCAATTGTCTCCTCTACGCGATGAAACTCAGGAATAGCCTCCAATAAAGTGGAGAGTGTCGTCTCTTTAGCAGCTAAAAACTCTAACAGCTTAACTATAAATGAAAAACCATCGCCCACTACCGGTAAGAAATTAATCTCTGCTCCGCTACTACGTTCATACTCCAACATATTACTGAGTAACTCCTTATCCTGTGCCTTCGTCCAAGTGATATCTGCCTGATACTTAGCAGCTATATCCTCAATAATCTGTGGAGCTGTTACCGGCAGAAATAACTTCTTAACTCCTGACTCTAAATTAATTATAGCACGTAATACTTCATTTAACTCTGAATCAACTAACTCTCCTGCTTCGGTAATCAAAGTTAACTCTTCGCCGGTATGGTCGAGTACTACTCCCAAGTCCCACTTAGCTGTAGCAAACTTATCTAAAATTAAATCTTGCTTCTGTAGTCGTTCTTGAAAGCTTAACGGTTTAGCCTGATTTGGTTTGTATTCTGTCTTTAATAGATCAAAATCTAAACGATCAGTTAAGGCAATCCAAAGATCATCTAAGTTATCCTGTTCATAATTAGCTACTATTTGATACTCAGCCTCTTTAATCAGACCAACATCTACTCCTCTTAATAAACGATTAACATAAGAGTCAATCATCTGTGGAATATAATCAATCTCACCTACTGCCTCTAAATTAGCCCGTTGGAAGTCCTCTCTAAAGAAGATCTTTTCAATCTTCTTCTCTTCAGTTCGCGACAGATTAATGCCATCTCGATCTAAAAATTCCAATACTGTATTCTGTGGATCACGCTGACAAGCCCGCAGATGAATCCCCCCGTCAGCTTCTAAACGCCAGACACTATGTCTTGCTACCGGACTAGGTAATTCGCCAATATCCTTAACTATCACCCCCGCCGACATTAACCCAGCGGCTAATGCATGCTTCAACATTCGAGACATATTATAGGTATCAGAACTAACAGTAATCACCGCCTGATTATCTAACATAGCTCCATAAGCTGTACCTAATTTAGCTACAAAGTCAGGCGTAACCTCGATATTACTAATCCCAATGACACCTTGATTACCAAATAGAGTCCGATTCCATTCCGTCTCCCAGACTAAACTCTGATTTAAGGTAGTAAAGTCTGCTAACTCCTTATAAGGCCAGACCTTAACCTGCGGCTTAACCTTGACATGTTTACCAATTGCTGTTCCATCACCAATTGCTGTACCTTCAAATAAGGAAACATGATCCTTCACCCTGACATCATCACAGATAACTGTACCTCTTAGCTCTGATTTATAGTCAATATAGTTGCCATTCCATAAGATGCTCTTTTTAATTGAAACTGAATCATTAATAATATTCTTATCAGCAATAATTGACTCTTCAAGCTGAGCCCCCTGCTTAATAACACAGTCCCGACCAATATAGAGCGGACCAGCTAACTCTACATCCTGCGCTATCTTGGTCCCTTCCCCCACCCAGACCTGATCTTCAATCTCTCGACCGGGAATATTAACCTGCACTCGACCATTAATAATATCGTAATGCGTCTTACGGTACTGCTGTAAATTACCTATATCACACCAGTAATCTTCCATAACATGACCATAGAGTGGCTCATCTACAGCTAATAATTTAGGAAAGAGATCCTGACTAAAGTCAAACTTAACTCCTTGTTGATAATAATTAAATACATGTGGATCTAAGATATAAATCCCGGTATTAACAGTATCGCTAAATACCTCGCCCCAGCTAGGCTTCTCTAGAAATTGCGTGATCGCTCCGCCAGCATTAGTCATTACTACTCCATACTCCAACGGGATATCCTCCTGAGTTAAGACCAACGTAGCCACAGCATCCTTAGCTGAATGATAATCAACTGCCCGTGTTAAATCGACATCAGTTAACGCATCACCGCTGATGACGATAAAAGTTTCATCTAAAAATTCCTCAGCATTCTTAACACTTCCTGCTGTACCCAACGGGGACTCTTCGACAAAGTAATGCAAGTTAACTCCCCACTTAGAACCATCACCAAAGTAATCCTCAATCACTTGCGGTAGATAGAAAGTGGTTACTGCAATATCAGTGATGGCATGCTCCTTAAGCAGCTCAATAATATGCTCCATTACCGGCTTATTCATAATCGGCACCATTGGTTTAGGACAATCACAAGTTAGCGGCCTTAATCTCGTCCCTTTACCGCCTGCCATAATTACTGCTTTCATAGTAGATTCCTCCTTGTTAGATTTATATTGCAGTTAATTGCTTTTAATCTCCCCAATCTGAATCTTGATACTCTGTTAAGACACTTTGATAGACCTCTTTAGTCTGTTTAGCTATTCCCTGCCAACTATACTCTGCAATTGCTTTACGATAGCCATTATCCCTTAAAGTAGCAGCAAAGGAGCGATCAGTAATTAATTTAATAATCTTTTCAGCTAGGGAATTACTATTACCCGGCAAAGCCTTTAACCCATCTTCTCCATCTGCTATTATTTCATCAAAGCCTCCCACCCCTGAAACCACAACTGGTGTCTTACTTGCCATTGCCTCAAGTGCTACAATACCAAACGGTTCATATAAGCTAGGAAAGACTGCTACATCAGCCACCTGATATAGCTGCTGCTTCTCTCTTTCTGAAATATAACCAGCAAAGATAACACTATCGGCTACTCCTAAGTGATAAGCTTCTGCTTTAAGTTCATCCAATTTAGGTCCTTTCCCCGCAATTACAAACCTCGTATTAGGAGCAGCCTCTAAGACTTGCGGGATAGCAGCTAATAAGTGTTGTACCCCCTTCTCCTGTACTAAGCGACCAATAAAGAAAACTAAATTGCCGGTAGTATATTTAGCTTTAAAACCCTCATCTACTGTACAATCAAAATTATCCAAATCTACCCCATTATGAATAATCTCTATCTTATCTTGGGGCAGACTAAATAAACCACAGAGTTCATTTTGCATATACTCACTACAACAGATCACCCGCCAAGCTTCATAACTAACCAGCCACTCGACATCATTGATATACTGCTGCTGTTTATTATAAATACCATTATTTCTACCCGATTCAGTAGCATGAATAGTAGCTACCAGTGGTAATTGATAAGCATGCTTTAAGGTCTGACCAGTAAAACCGACCAACCAATCATGAATATGTAGTAGATCAAAAGAAAATTTATTTAATAAAGTAGTAGCCTCTGCTAACAATTGATAGTTAACTAACATCACCCAAGTTAAAAAATCGGGCGTAGAGATCTCAGGCTGATTAACTCGATAGACATAAACTCCTTCTTCCTCGCTATAACTTTCAGCCTTTACGCCGCCTTGAGTAATTAGATGAACCTCAATATCTTCACTGACTAAACTCTCTGATAGATCCTTAACATGACTAGCTAATCCTCCAATACTGACTGGAGGATACTCCCACGATACCATTAATACCTTCATTGCTTGACCTCCTAAAGTCTAATCACTAGCTTGATTATTTTTACACTTCAAAAATTAATATTTCCAAGCAACTACTTTTTATTCACACTTAAAATGAATAAGTGATAGATAGATTCATCATATTAATATAGAACAGAGCTAGAATTAGTCTAAATCAGGCTATTTAAAAATAAGGAGGCTAGCAGAATGGAACAAGGCTATCTATCATTTATACTTCACGCTCATCTTCCCTATGTGCGTCATCCCGAAGATGAAAGTATTATGGAAGAAGAGTGGCTCTTTGAAGCAATTACCGAAACCTATATTCCTTTAATTAATACTTTTGAAGGATTGATTGCAGATGATGTAGACTTTAATTTGACCCTCTCTCTATCTCCACCCCTACTAGCAATGTTAGATGATAAGCTCCTCCAGGAAAGATACTTAGCACATCTTAATCAGTTAATCGAATTGGCTGATAAAGAAGTAAGTAGAACCAAACACGAAGACCAACAGTTCCACCAAATGGCAAATCGTTATCGCTATCTATTTAAAGAAGCAAAGTATGTCTTTAAAGATAAATATAACTGTAATCTAATATCTGCTTTT
>JBNJEL010000020.1:0-25400 GCA_051745835.1 Bacillota bacterium | reverse complement strand
TCGATTGGACAGTTAGCTGTGGATAAGTCTGACGAGGATGAATAAGATGCAACTTTCTAAGGAGGAAGTGAAAGAATTTTTAGAATCGGTTGTTATTGCAGGGGTACTTGCCTTTTTTATTATCACTTTCATAGCACAGTCGTTTGTAGTACAAGGAAATTCAATGGAGCCAACATTACATAATGGTGAACGGTTATTTGTTGATAAACTCTCTTATCGGTTCACTGAACCAGAACGGGGAGATATTATCGTCTTTACTCCGCAAGGGGCAACAGATAAGAAGTATATTAAACGAGTGATTGGACTACCTGGTGATAAAGTAGCGATTCGTAATCATCAGGTCTATATCAATGGCACTTCAATTAATGAAGATTATCTTGCGGATAAGACATTAGGAGATTTTGGTCCTTATCGTGTGCCTAAAGATCATCTCTTTGTTTTAGGTGATAATCGCAATAATAGTGCTGATAGTCGTCATACTTCGTTAGTTGGCTTTGTATCTTATAAAGAGGTAACTGGTAAGGCGTTCTGGGTTTATTGGCCGTTAAATAATATGCGGTTAGTAGATCATGAGAATTATAAAAAGTTAGATTAAATTTTAGGCTATTATCTGTAGTCACAGATAATAGCCTTTTCTTATGGGATACAAAGTCTAGTCAGTGTTTATAATAAAAGGTAAAGGATAGGGCAGAGGTGGAATGATGAAAGAAGATATCTTAGATCAACTTAAACAGAATAAACAGGTTACAGCTTATATTAATAAGGCTGATGAGCATTTGCAGAATATAGGATTTACTGAACATAGTTTTCGCCATGCTAATTTAGTTTCTAAGGTAGCACAAGATATTCTAATTAAATTAGATTATTCTAAGCAGTTAATTAAGTTAGCTGGGATAGCTGGTTACTTACACGATATTGGCAATTTAGCGAACCGACATAATCATGGACATTTATCTGCATTATTAGCCTCTCATATTTTAGAACAGACTGAACTAGATTATGAGGAGATAGCCGTTATTGTTGGAGCCATTGGTAATCATGATGAAGATGCAGGAGAACCGGTTAATAAGGTAGCTGCTGCTTTGATTATTGCAGATAAATCTGATGTGCACTGGACTAGAGTCAGAAATAATGATTACTCCACCTTTGATATTCATGATCGCGTGAATTATGCTGTTCAGCAGTCACTAGTTAAAGTAGACCAGCAGCAGTGCATAATTACCTTGGATTTAGAGATTGATACCGAAATCAGTACCGTAATGGAGTATTTTGAGATCTTTTTGACGCGAATGGTGATGTGTCGTCAAGCAGCGGAAATATTAGGATGTAATTTTCAGTTAATTATTAATCAGACCGAATTATTATAGTTAAAATTGGTTCTAATTGACAAGCCTTAATTAAGAAGATATAATATAAAGTGTTGAACTAATAGCGTTAGATTATCAGAAAGGAGAGTTAGGTTGATGGGGTATAAACAGAAGAGATTAACTAAGTTAATTGGAATTATAGCAGTCGTGGCTATTGCAGCTTACTTTTTATTTCCAATTAATCAAGCAATTAATTTAGGTTTGGATTTACAAGGAGGAACACATATCGTTCTTGAAGCTCAACCTACTGATCAAAGTAAGGTTGATAATGATGCAATGCAGCGAATAACAAGTGTGATTAATCGTCGGGTAAATCAGATGGGATTAACCGAACCAACAATTCAACGTGAAGGAAACAAACGGGTGATTGTTGAATTGCCGGGAGTTGATAATCCTAATCAGGCGATTGAAACAATTGGTAAGACAGCTCAGTTAAAATTTAAGAGTCCTGAGGGAGAGGTAGTTATGACTGGGGCTCGGTTAGTTGATGCTCAGGCAACATATGGTGGTCAATTTAATCGACCGGTGATTCAATTTAAGTTAGATAATGAGGGGAAGGATAAGTTTGCTGCTATTACAGAGAAGCATGTCAACCAAAGAATATCTATTTACTTAGATGATGAATTATTGACTAATCCAATGGTGCAAAATAAAATTTCAGAAGGTAGTGGAGTTATTACAGGATATAATAATTTAGAAGAAGCTCAACAGGATGCTCTTTTGCTGCGAGCAGGTTCACTGCCGATGCCGGTAGAAGTAATTGAAAATCGTACGATTGGCCCTACTTTAGGTTCTCGTTCTATAGATCAGAGTATTATAGCAGGATTAATTGGGCTTGGTTTAGTAGCAGGTTTAATGATTATCCTATATCGAATTTCAGGTATAGTTGCTACAGCAGCATTAGGGTTTTATGGTATCTTAGTTTTAGGAACGTTGGCTGGTTTAAATGCTACATTGACACTGCCAGGTATTGGTGGCTTGATCCTATCAATTGGAATGGCGGTAGATGCTAATATTATTATCTTTGAACGAATTAAAGAGGAGCTAGGTAAAGGTAAGACAATGCGCGCGGCTGTTAAAGCAGGTTTTGAACGTGCCTATAAGACTATCTTTGATTCTAATATTACAACTTTAATTACCGCTGGAATCTTAGCTTACTTTGGCACCGGTACAATTCGAGGTTTTGCAATTACATTAAGTATCGGTATTCTAGCAAGTATGTTCACTGCTATTATAGTTACAAGAACTTTAGTTGATCTACTATTAGATGCTAATTTATTACAGGGTCAAGGTGCTTTTGGCCGGGCAAGGAGGTAATTGTGTTGGATATTATTGGTAAACGAAAAACATGGTTTCTTATATCACTCTTAATTATCTGTGTTGGAATTGGTTCATTAGTTGTTCAAGGATTGAATCTAGGAATTGATTTTGCTGGTGGAACATTGATGGAATTTACTTTTGAGCAGCAGGTGGGTACAGGAGAGATTAGGGATATACTAACTGAATTTAATTTAAATGAGAAAAGTGTCGTCCAGGAGACTGGAGACCAGAGTATCTTAATTCGGACTGTTAAATTAGAACAGGATCAGATTTCTAATCTTCAATCGGAAATTAAAGGGGAATATTCTTCGGCTGAGATGTTACGCACGGAGATGGTAGGACCTACAATTGGAGCCGAGCTTAAGAGTAAGGCTTTTTGGGCTTTATTGATAGCAGCGATAGCAATTATTCTCTATATTAGTTTTAGATTTGAATTTAAGTTTGCTATTGCAGCAATTATTGCTTTGATTCATGATATATTAATTGTAGTTGGAAGTTTCTCGCTATTAGGTACTGAAGTTAATAATGCTTTTATAGCAGCTTTACTAACTGTAGTTGGTTATTCGATTAATGATACTATTGTTATCTTTGATCGGGTACGAGAGACAATTCAATTACGAAATCAAGAGACATTTGCTCAGTTAAATAATCAAGCTGTTGTAGATACTTTACCACGATCGATTAATACTTCATTAACTACCTTAGTCTCGATCGTAGCAATCTTGATTTTAGGGGGGTCTACAATTAAGCCCTTTATGTTAGCATTATTAATTGGTATTTTGTCAGGTACTTATTCTTCTATCTTTGTAGCGAGTCCTGTCTTAGTTGAGATTAATGCGTGGCAGAGACGAAAAAGAGAATAGATATATTAGTTAGCCATCCTAAATTTTAGGGTGGTTTTTTTATTTACTGTAGTTGGTAATCTTGACTAAGCTATGGTATAATGAGGTAAACTAAAAGTGATTCAATAACTACTAATTCAAGGAGGGATTAAGATGTTAGATCTATTTAAGAAGACATTAGCTACTGGGTTAGGAGCTATGTTATTTACCAAGGATAAAGTGCAAGAATTAGTAGATGAGTTAGTTAAACAAGGTCGACTTAATCAACAAGAAGCAGAAGCGATTATAGATGATTTGGTAGCGATGGTAGAAGAGGAGACAGAGAATCGTCGTCAGAAGATCAAGGAAACAATTGATCAGATTGATTTTAAGAATGACCAGGAGATAACAGAACTTAAAGATAAAGTTAGAGACTTAGAGTTAGAGATTAAAGCATTACAAGAAGAGATTAAGGAGCTGCAAAATAGTAATCAATCATCAGATAGTATTACTGAGATCGGTGAGTAAGATAGTAGTTATTCTGATGACAATTTTAGGAGTAGCAGGTACGTTGCTACCTGTACTGCCAGGGACACCTATTATAGTGATTGCAGCTTTAATCTTTGGTTTGATTAATCAATTTCAATTAATTTCAGTTAATTTAATCTTAGGATTAATAGGACTTAGTATTTTAGCAGAGAGTTTAGAGTATCTTCTTAGTGTAATTGGAGCTAAACAGTTTGGGGCTAGTCGTTATGGTGTTATAGGTTCGATTAGTGGTGGTATCTTAGGAGCAGTAATCTTAGGCCCAGTAGGTATCTTTTTAGGACTAATTTTGGGAAGTATAGTAATTGAACTATTATTAGGTAAGAGATTTCAAGAAGCGGTTAGAACAGGACTAGGGGCCTTAATTGGAGCAGCGGGGGGCTCCTTATTTGCTTTTATTATTTCGTTAGTGATGGCGAGCCTATTGATTAGTAGGATCTTGTAGTGAGGATGGTGAAAGTAGATGTTAGGACTGCGAGGTTTAAATCGTCGTTATCGACATATCCAACGTTATCGTAAGATAGCTGAAGTATTAATTAGGAATGGCTTTGGTTATCTAATTGATAGTTTAGACTTATTACAATTTATTCCTTTAAGCCGCAGATTTAAATTAGACCATTCTCAGTCGACAGCAGAATTATCGCGGGCGGAGAGAGTAAGATTAACCTTAGAAGAGTTAGGACCTACCTTTATTAAGTTAGGACAGCTATTAAGTACTCGCCCCGATTTAATTCCTCAGGAGTATATTACAGAGCTAACTAAGTTACAAGATGAAGTGCCTCCCTTCTCTTTTGATTTAGTAGTAGAACAGTTAGAAGATGAGTTAGATCAGCCGCCAGATGATCTATTTGCTTCTATAGATCACGAACCTTTAGCGGCAGCCTCAATTGGACAGGTTCATCAAGCTAAGCTTCAAAGTGGTGAAGAGGTTGTGATTAAGGTTCAGCGTCCTGAGATTCAAGAAACAATAGAATCTGATTTAGATATTATCTTTAATCTAGCCACTATTCTTAAAAATAGAGTTTTTGTGGATCACTTTGTCGATCCGGTAGAGATTGCCGAAGAATTTAAACGAATGATTACTAAAGAACTTAATTATCAGATTGAAGGTCGTAATACTGATCACTTTCGTAATAACTTCAGTGATGATCCCCAGATTAAGATTCCACAAGTTTATTGGGAGTATAGTAGTCAGCGATTATTGACTTTAGAGTATGTAGCTGGAACTAAGATTAGTCAGATCTGTCCTCAAAAAACAGAGGTTGATTGTCAGCAGTTAGCTCGGAAGGGCGCTGAGTCATTCATGAAACAGGTATTAGTTGATGGACTCTTTCATGGTGATCCCCACCCCGGTAATATCTTAGTAACTCCTAAAGAGCAGTTAGCTTTTATTGATTTTGGAGTAGTCGGGCGGATAGATTCTGATACGATGACTGAGATCGCTGATCTTTTCTTAGCAATTATTGATCAAGATTTAGACCGTATAGTCAAGAAATTATTACAGCTAGGAATGGTTACAGATCGTATTGATCGACGTGGTCTTAAGCAGGAATTAGCTGAATTATTAGATTATTACTATGAGGCTAACTTAGAAGAGATCGATATTAGTCAAGTTATTAATCAGATAATGGAGCTATCTTTAAAGTATGGAATTGAACTACCTTCGGACTTTATCTTATTAGGTAAGGCTTTGATGACGATTGAGAGCGTAGGGGCTAAATTGAATCCTAAGTTCAATATCTTCTCCGTAGCTAAACCTTTTGCCTACCGCTTATTACGGCGTAAGTTCAGTCCCCAGAACTTATTTAAAGAATTGGTGAGTGATGGACGAGAATTATATAATTTTTTAATTAATGCTCCACGTCAGTTAGAGAGAATATTGCGGTTGTTAGAAAATCAAGACCTAAGAATTGAATTAAAGCATGTTAGCTTAGAGAAGTTAATTTCTAAGTTAGATATAGTTACTAATCGACTCTCTATTTCATTAATTATTAGTGCGTTGATAGTCGGTTCATCCTATATTATGCAGTTGGAGAAAGGTCCAATGATCTTAGGGTTTCCGACAATCGGTTTGAGTGGTTTTTTGTTGGCTGGATTTTTGGGATTATGGCTAGTGATTTCTATTCTGCGTTCAGGGAGATTTTAAGGAGGGAGTTAGGGTGCAGATTATATTAGTGTTAGCGTTAGTATTTGCTCTATTTGTAGCTATTTTTGCTATTCAGAATGCGACTACTGTTTCAATTATCTTATTTGCTTGGCAGTTTGAGACTTCATTAGTAGTTGTGATTTTGTCCGCGGCTATTTTGGGTGCTTTATCAGCGGGATTGTTTGGTTTAGTACGTTATATTCAATGGCAGATGAAGCTTAAGCGTAAGCGAGATAAGATTCGAGAATTGGAATCTAAATTAACTGATTTAGAAGCTAAGATAGAGACCGAAGAAGAGCCAGTTATCTCAGTTAATGAAGGTTCTAATACTCAAAGTAAGGTAAAGGAAGATTTAGAGCAGGAGATTGGAGGCTAATCTAGAACTATTAAAAAGGATTTAGTAAGTTAAGTTTTATCGATGTTGGAGGTTAGAAGATTAATGTTAGAGCAGGAATGGCAGTTAGATCAAGTAGATAAAGAAAAAGTAGAGCGTTTAAGTAGTCAATTCAATATATCGCCAGTAGTAACGCGAATCTTAATTAATCGCGGTTTTACTACTACAGATGAGATCGAGGAGTTCTTAGAGATAGATTTAGAGGACCTTCACTCTCCTTTTTTATTTAAAGATATGAAAGTAGCAGTTAATCGGATTGAGCAGGCTCTTAAGAATCAAGAACAGATTGGAATCTTTGGTGATTATGATGTCGATGGAATTACTAGTACTGCCTTATTGATCAATTATTTTAGAGAATTAGGGGTGGAACCGCTCTATCATCTGCCTAATAGATTAGAGGAAGGTTATGGTTTAAATCAAGCAGCTATTGAAGATTTAGCTGAGCAAGGTGTTGAGCTATTAATTACTGTTGATTGTGGAATTAGTGATTATCAGGAAATCGAGGTAGCTAATCAATTAGGGATTGATGTAATTATTACTGACCATCACGAAGTACCTGATAGGGTGCCGCAAGCTACAGCAATTATTAACGCTAAGCAAGAAGAGTGTAACTATCCTTTTCGTGAACTATGTGGAGTAGGAATTGCTTATAAGTTAATTACTGCTTTAGCTAGGCGTGATGAAGATATAGTTGAGCAAGAGATTAAAGAGCAGTATTTGGATTTGGTCAGTGTTGGAACGGTAGCAGATATAGTATCATTAGTTGATGAGAATCGAATTATTGTTAAATATGGTCTAGAACTGCTCAATAATGCCTATAATTTAGGTTTAGATGCGTTAGTGGAAGTAATCGGATTAGGTGAGAAGGAGTTAACTACCGGACGAGTGGGCTATCTATTGGCACCAAGAATTAATGCCGCGGGTCGGATTGGAGATCCTGACTTAGCTTTGGAACTATTGACGACTGACCAGCCAGAGCAGTTAATTAGAATTGCTGAAAAGCTTGATGAGATAAATCAAGAACGTCAAGATATTGAAGCGGAGATTTTGGCTGAAGCAGAGCGAATGATTGAGGGCATTGATTTAGAAGAGACTAGAGTTTTAGTTTTGGCTTCGCGTAACTGGCATTCCGGAGTAGTGGGAATAGTTGCTTCGCGGATTCAAGAGAAGTACTATCGACCAACAATTATGATTGCAATTGATGATGACGGGCTGGGTAAAGGTTCGGCGCGAAGTATTAAGAACTTCAATATCTATCATGCAATTAAGAATAGTGCTCATCTGCTACCTAATTACGGTGGTCATGAGCAAGCGGCAGGTTTAAGTATAGCTGAAGAAGATATAACTGAGTTTAGAGCAGAGATTAATCAATATGCTGCTAAAGAGATGAGTACAGAAGATTTACAACCATATTTGAAGGTGGACGCTGAGGTAGAGATAGCTGAATTAGATCATAAATTAGTTGATGAGATTAATTATTTAGCTCCTTTCGGATTGGCTAATCCCCAACCTAAGTTAGCTATTAGAGATATTAGTATTGAAAGCTTTCGAACTATAGGTGATGATAATACTCATTTAAAGTTAACTATTAGTGATCAGCAAGGGACAACAGTGGACTGTATCGGTTTTAATATGGCTGATTATAGAGAGCGGCTGTTAAGTCAACAAGATGGGATTGATATAGCTGGTAGATTAGGTTTAAACTGCTGGCGAGGGGAAGAGCGCTTACAGGTTAATATTAAGGATATTAAGTTTCCTCATCGTTCTTTTGTAGATGAGTTATTTGCTAAGTCTGATCAGGTATTGAATGATGATTATTACTGCGGAATTGGTGAGGAGGAGAACTTCTATACTAAGATAGTCGGTGTTACTTTTGCCGGACGTCAAGAGCTGATTAAAGAATTAACAGCAGGTGAGATGCTGCAGCTAGTGCGTGAACCAGAAAATGAGTATGATTCTTCAGCTATCAAGGTGGAGACCAAAACTGGAGAACAGCTTGGCTATTTAAATGCTGATTTAGCTCACTACTTAGCTCCTTACTTAGATGTCGGTTTTGAGTACCGCGTTATGGTTTCGGAAATAACCGGTGGTGATGAGCAGAATTTAGGAGTTAATATCTTTATTGAGCGGATGGGCTGTCAGCATGAAGTAAGTAGTTATGAAACTCAGCTGCGTAGAAATCAATTAGAGAGTTTAAGTCGTAGTCAGCTGTTAGATGAGATACGAACTGCTTTATTGGGAGATTATGATTTTAGAGCTAAACAGAAAGAAGTTTTATCTAGCTTAGAAGCAGGAGATAATACATTAGCAATCTTTGGTACTGGACGCGGTAAGTCAGCTATCTTTCAAAGTTATGCCGCGTTGCAAGCTTTAGCTGAAGAGCAGATGACGATAATTCTCTATCCTCTCCGCGCTTTAGTTAATGATCAGTTTGAAGCACTGCAAGCTAAGTTAGCACCGTTGGGATTAGAGATTTATAAGGCTAATGGTTCTTTAAGTGTAGGTGAACGCGAGAAATTAAAGACTGCTTTACAAGAAAATAGAGCCGATATTATCTTAACTACACCTGAGTTTTTGGAGTATCATTTAGATAAGTTCAGTAGCTTAACAGATCAGATCGGTTTTTTAGTGGTAGATGAGAGTCATCATATCAGTATGTCTTCTACTTCGTTTCGACCAGCTTACCGACGTTTAGATCGACTTAGCCACCAATTAGATTATCCTTTGACTTTAGCAGTCACAGCGACGGCTAATGATCAGGTAGCCCAAGAGATTACGGAGTTGTTAGGAATTGAGCAGATAATTGTTGACCCTCATGTACGTCAGAATTTAGAGATTATAGATCAGCGCAACTGTAGTGATAAAGATCAATATTTAACACGAGTATTAAAGTCAGGGGAGAAGAGTATTATCTATGTTAATAGTCGTAAGAAAAGTATTGAGTTAGCCGATCAGCTACGGTCTAACTTACCACAATTTAAAGATGAGATTGCTTTCTATAATGCGGGATTAAGTAATCGCGATAGAAACCAGGTTGAGACTAAATTTCGCTCTGGTGAACTGCGAGCTATTGTTTCTACTAGTGCTTTTGGTGAAGGGATAGATATTCCTGACATTCGCAATATTATCTTATATCATCTTAATTTTAACTTAACAGAGTTTAATCAGCAGAGTGGACGAGTTAGCAGAGATGGCAAGCCCGGCAGAATTCATCTGTTATTTGGTAGTGAGGATGTAAAGATTAATCAGTTTATTTTAGATAGTATGGCACCGCAGCGTGAAGTTTTAGTCCAGCTTTATTATATACTGCGGCAGAGTGAAGATAAAGAGCAGCAGTTAACCTTAAGCAATCAAGAGTTAGCTACTAGAACTAGCCAGCGATTAGATAATGAAGTTAGAGATAATACTATCTCCGCTGGACTGGGGATTTTAGAAGATCTGGGATTATTAACTCGGATTCAAGAGGCAGGAGAGCGAACTATCCAGTTATATCCTGCTGAGCGGAAGTTAGATTTAGCAGATTCATTAAGATACCAAGAAGGATTAGAGGATAAGAAAGCTTTTCATGAATTTAAGCAGTTTGCCTTACAAGAGTCAGCAGAGAAGTTATTATCAGTAATTAATCAACCAATCTATCCTACTACTTCAGTAGAGACTAAGGAGGAAGAATAAGATGGATTTAGCAGATAAAGTTCGAACGATTGAGGACTTTCCTAAGCCAGGAATTAAGTTTAAGGATATTACCACTTTATTAAGTGATAGTAATGCTTTTCAAGTGGCAATTAATCGCTTTGTTGAGCGTTATCAAGAGTATGATTTAGATGTAGTAGTTGGTATTGAATCGCGGGGATTTTTAGTTGGAACACCGCTAGCTTTAGAGTTAGGTAAAGGTTTTGTTCCAGCGCGTAAAGAAGGGAAGCTTCCGGCTCAGACGGTTCAAGCGGAGTATGATTTAGAGTATGGAACTAATACTTTAGAGCTACATGTCGATGCTATTAATCCGGGCGATCAGGTTTTGATTATAGATGACTTATTAGCGACTGGCGGAACTGCTAAAGCGGTAACTGAGATGGTAGAAGAGTTAGGTGGTGAAGTGGTTGAATTAGCATTTTTAATTGAGTTAATCGGACTAGACCGCGATAATATATTAGAGGATTATCCAGTTTACTCGGTAATTAAGGAGTAAAGGTCTAAATTTTGAGAATAGAAAGGAAATTCAACTATGGTTGAGATAAGAGAAGGGCGCGGACGAATTAAAGATGTTTCTGCCGATGTTACTTTAGATGACTTATTAGAGCAGATTAAATCGTATATTGATGATCCTGACTTGGAGTTGATAACTAAAGCTTATAACTTTGCTCGTGAAGCTCATCAGGAGCAGTACCGAGTTTCAGGTGATCCCTATATTATTCATCCGTTAGGTACTGCTTTGATTATGGCAAATTTAGAGCTGGATTTAGTTTCCATTACAGGTGCCTTGCTTCATGATGTAGTAGAGGATACAGAAGTAACTTTTGCTCAACTGCGTGAAGAGTTTGGCGAAGAGATTACCTTATTAGTCAATGGAGTAACAAAGTTAAGTAAGATTGCTTTTAAGTCTCGAGAAGAACAGCAGGCTGAGAGTCTACGCAAGATGTTTTTAGCGATGGCTGAGGATATTAGAGTGATCTTAATTAAGCTATCGGATCGCCTTCATAATATGCAGACATTATGTTATTTACCATTAGAGAAGAGACAGCGGATTGCAACTGAGACGATAGAGATTTATGCTCCTTTAGCTCACCGGTTAGGAATCTCTAAATTGAAGTGGCAGTTAGAGGATTTAAGTTTTAAGTATCTAGAACCTAATAAGTATTATGAGTTAACTGATAAGATTAATAAAAATCGTGAAGAGCGTGAAGAGTATATAGATGAATGTATGACTAAGATTAATGAACATCTTAAGCCCGAAGATATTAATGCTCATATTTATGGTCGTCCCAAACACTTATATAGTATCTATCAGAAGATGAAGCGGAAGAATAAGGACTTCTCTGAAATCTATGACTTAATTGCTTTGCGGGTGATTGTCAATGATGAGAAGGAATGTTATCAGGTATTAGGGATTTTACATGAAATCTGGAGTCCGGTACCTGGCCGGGTTAAGGATTATATAGCTATGCCTAAGTCTAATATGTATCAATCACTCCATACGACGGTTATTGGTCCGAAGGGTGAACCATTAGAGATTCAGATTAGAACCTGGGAGATGCATCATACAGCAGAGTATGGGGTAGCAGCACACTGGCGTTATAAAGGAAGTTCTCAAGAAAATGATGAGAAGGTAGCACGTAAGATTTCTTGGTTAAGGCAGCTATTAGAGTGGCAGAAGGATTTACAGGATGCTACTGAATTTATGGAGACGCTTAAGGTAGATCTATTTGAGGATGAGGTCTTTGTCTTTACTCCTAAAGGTGATGTGGTCTCGTTACCTAAGGATGCTACTCCGGTCGACTTTGCTTATAATATTCATACCGAAGTTGGTCATAGCTGTGTGGGAGCTAAGGTTAATGATAAGTTAGTACCTTTAGAGTATAAGTTAGAGAATGGTGATATAGTTGAAATTCTAACTTCTACAAATAGTAATGGTCCTAGTCGTGATTGGCTAAACTTTGTTAAGACTTCGCGGGCTAAGAGTAAGATCAAGCGTTGGTTTAGACACCAAAGAAGAGATGAAGCAATTAGTAAGGGTAAGGATAACTTAGAACAGAAGCTTAAGAAGTATAATATTCATCTTAAAGAAGAGGAAAAAGAGGAGCAGTTAGCTCAGATAGCTCGCAAATTGGGCTGTTCTGGTGTAGAAGATCTTTATGCTTCACTAGGTTATAATAAGATTAATGCATCGCAGATAATTAAGAAATTGCGCTCTAAGGAAGATAAAGCTAAAGATAAGTCACCAGAAGCTGTCTTAAAGAAGTTAGAAGAGAAGACAAAATCGAAACGTAAGAATAATGCTGACCGCGGAATTAGAGTTAAAGGAATGGACGGTTTGTTGGTTAGAATTGCTAAGTGTTGTAATCCGGTACCAGGAGATGAGATAGTTGGTTATATCACACGAGGACGTGGAGTTTCCGTTCACCGGCAGGACTGTCCTAACTTACAGAACCTCTTAGAAGAGAATGAAGAGCGAGTAATTGAGGTAGAGTGGAATATTAAACAAGAGACTTCATATGAAGTGGCTCTAGAGATTGCAGCTCTTAATCAACATTCGCTACTTGATGATCTGACTAAAGTAATAGCCAATGCGCAGATTAATATTAATACGATTAATGCTCAAACTACTAAGGATGGCTTTGCTAATATCTATGTAGTAGTAGAAATTAGTAGCCTCGAACATATGAATGATATTATTAATCGGATTGAACAGATTGAAGGAGTCTTGGATGTTGAACGGGCTAATGTTACCTAGCTTATGAATAAGTTATAATGGAGGTGTTAATTGAGTATGATTTTAGAGAAGTTAACAGTTGGTAGTTTAGAAGTTAATGTTTATATTTTAGGGTCTGACCAGACAGGAGAAGCAATAGTAATTGATCCAGGAGCTGAAGGGGATAGAATTCTTAATCAACTCTCTAAGCTAGATTTAGAGTTAAAGTATATTATTAATACTCATGGTCACTATGATCACATTGGTGCTAATCAGAAGTTATTAGATGAGAGTGAGGCTAAGCTGTTGATCTATACTGATGAAGCAGAGTATTTGACTACTCCCCAGTTGAATCTCAGCAGCTTAAGTATGAATGGAGCTATTGAGGGACCAGCAGCTGACCGCTTACTAACAGCCGGAGAGCAGATTAAGTGCGGTGAGTGGGAGTTAGAAGTGATCCATACTCCTGGTCATACACCAGGTGGTATATCCTTAGTGGGAAATGGTAAATTATTTGCAGGTGATACCTTATTTGCTCAAGGAGTAGGAAGAACTGACTTTCCTGGCGGTTCGAAAGAGAAGTTAATGGAATCAATTCAAAATAAATTACTGCCGCTTGATGATGATTTAGAGGTGCATCCTGGTCATGGACCTAGCGGTCAGTTAGGTGCTATTAAACGCAGTAATCCATTCTTATAAGAAGGTGTCATCAGATGTCAAATAGTAGTAAAAAGTTAAGAGTTAGATTAGAACTAATTCCTCAGGATTATTTTGCGTCGGTTAAAGGACTGTTTAATCTGCTTTTACCACAGTTAGAAATAGTAAAAAGCGGCATGGCAGAAATAGTAATTAGATGTCAGGCTGAACTAAATAATAAAGAGCTTAAGGTGAAGACAGAGTTAATTAGTTCTGATTCTAAACTTACGCTGCAAGAAGTAGATACGATACTACAAGATATTCGTTATGAAAAAGAGGATTGTAAGCGGCGGGCCAAGAATAAAGTTAAGCTCCAGATTTATCAATTATTAGTAGATGAGTTAGAGCTAACGCCTAGTTCATGGGGGATTCTAGTAGGAATGCGACCTACTAAGTTAGTCCATATTCTGTTAGCTAAGGATTTTACAGTTCCAGAAATTAGACGTAAATTAAAGTTGGAGTATGGAGTAGCAGAAGATAAGATTGCACTATTAATTCAGATCGTTAATAAGGAACGTAGATTATTACCTGCTATTAATGAGGAGCAGCCGGGAGTTAATATCTATTTAGGTATTCCCTTCTGTCCTTCGCGCTGTGCTTACTGCTCATTTCCTGCATATAGTCTCCAACATAAAGAGGAGTATTTAGCTGATTTCTTAACTGCATTGGAGTATGAGATTAAAGAGTTAGGGAAGTGGATACAACAGGAGAATATAAGGGTTGATACGATCTATCTTGGTGGGGGAACACCTACTATTTTAACTATAGAGCAGTTAACTAGAGTAATGAACTTAATTAGAGATCATTTAAAGCAGGAACAGATGCTAGAGTTTAGCGTAGAAGCGGGTCGCCCTGATACTCTAACGAGAAATAAGCTTAAGCTATTAGCTGACCATCAAGTTGATCGAATCAGTATTAATCCACAGACTATGAATCAGGCTACTTTAGATTTTGTAGGGCGCAATCATACAGTTGATGAAGTTAAAGAAGCATTTCATATGGCTCGTGCAGTGGGATTTAAAAATATTAATATGGATTTAATTATTGGTTTGCCGGGAGAAGATGTAGCTGATTTTAAAAGTACTATTGCTGAAATAGAGGAGTTAGCTCCTGATTCATTAACAGTTCATACTTTATCATTAAAAAGGAATGCTCAGTGGAATCAACAAGAAGTAGAATTAGAACTACCGAGTAGGGCGACTGTAAAAGAGATGCTTGACCTTTCCCATCAGGCAGCTAAGCGATTAGGAATGGAACCTTATTATATGTATCGACAGAAGTATATGGTAGGTAACTTAGAGAATATTGGTTATGCTCAGCCGGGATTAGAATCGATCTATAATATGATTATGATTGAAGAACAGTCAACTGTAATTGGATTAGGTGGGGGAGCTATAACTAAGTTAGTACAGCCGGAAGATTGGCAGTTAACAAGGCTAGCTAATCCCAAAGGCCCTAATGAGTATATTAGAGAGTTAGAGCAGAAGACAGCTGATAAATTAGAAGAGTTGACATCTCTAATTAGATAAGTTACAATGTGAAAGAAAAGTAGACTTAAATTCATCTTATTAAAGGGGGATATTTAATGATTTTTGATAGTTTGCGTAACAATTCTAGGATTTTAGTTTATATAGTCATTACTGCTTTTGTGGGCGGTGGATTATTGGTCGGATTTAGTGGGTTCTTTGATGATTCTAATACTTCAAATCAAAATCAGGCAGCTTATGCCCAACAGCCTGAAAATATTGCTGTAGTTAATGGTCAAGAACTTAAGTCGCAAGCTTATTATCAAGCTTTACAGTCGTATCAACAGCGTTCGCAAGGACAGATTGGTAGCACTCAAACTTTAGCGCTTAAAGATAGAGTTTTAACTCAGATGATTAATCGTGAACTTTTATTACAGAAAGCTAAGGAAGAAGGAATCGAAGCTAAAGTTAGTGACGAAGAGATAGAAGAGCAATTAGATCAGATAATTTCTAATTCTTCTAAGTCTAAGGATGAAATTGAAAAGATGTTACAGGAACGAAATTCTAGTCTTGCTCAAATTAAGGAAAATATGAGAGAGAACTTAAAGCAGCAAAAATTAATTCAGAACTTAATCGAGCAAAAACAAGATGAGATTGAAGTTAGTGAGCAAGAAATTAAAGATATGTATGAACAGGTAACAGCTAGTCATATCTTAATTAAGACTGATGATCGTAGTGCCAAAGAAGCAGAAGCTAAGATTAAAGAGATTAAAGATAAGATAGATAATGGTATGGAGTTTTCTCAAGCAGCTAAGGAGTATTCCGAAGATCAAGCTAGTAGTGAAGAAGGTGGTTCATTAGGAACATTTGGTCATGGTAAGATGGTACCTGAATTTGATAAAGTTGCTTTTGAATTAAATCAAGGTGAGATTAGTCAACCAGTCAAAACCGAGTATGGTTATCATTTAATTAAGGTTAATGATAAGCAAGAAGCTAAAGGAGAAAAGTTTAAAGACCAAAAGGATGAGTTAAGTAAAAAATTAAGAGAACAAAAGAGTAGTCAAGCTATTCAGAGTCTAATTCAAAAGTATAAAGAAGATTCTGAGATTGAGATTAATTCTCCGGAAATCAAGGCTTATCGAGCTGCTCAAGATGGTAATTTAGATCAAGCGATTAAGCAGTATAAAGAATTAATCGATAGCGGTAAAGATGAGACTTATCTATATAGTAATTTAGCTCAGGCATACCAACAACAAGACAAGAGTGACCAAGCGATTAAGTATTATCAACAAGCACTTGAAAAGAATCCTGAGGATAATCAATTACGATTAGCTTTAGGTAATCTCTATCAACAGTTAGAGAAGAAAGAAAAAGCAGTAGAAGAGTTTGATCAAGTTGCTGAATCTGCTGGAGATAACTTAATGTTACATTATCAATTATACTCTAGTTACCAAGAGTTAGGTTATGAAGATAAAGCTGAAGCGGAGAAAGAAAAGTTAAAAGAGTTACAGAAGAAGGCAGCTAAGCAGCGTCAGAAACTACAACAGGATAAACAAAAGAAAACTGAAAATAATTAAATGTTGGCAGGAGGTTCAATTAGATGAGTATTACAAGACCGCGAGGTACTAATGATATTTTACCAGATGACAGCCTGAAGTGGCAGTATATAGAAGATGCCGCTCGGGATGTCTTTGCTAGATATAATTATCAAGAGATTAGAACGCCGATCTTTGAGAGTACTGACCTATTTTGTCGGGGAATTGGTGAGAGTACCGATATTGTAGAGAAGGAGATGTATACCTTTACTGATAAGGGCGGGCGGAGTATTACGCTGCGCCCTGAAGGTACTGCTTCAGTAATGAGGTCATTTTTAGAACATAAAGTTTACGGGCAAGCTCAGCCTACTAAGTACTTTTATTATGGACCAATGTTTAGATATGAGCGTCCACAGTCGGGGCGTTATCGTCAATTTCACCAGTTAGGAGTAGAAGTATTAGGAGCTGATAGTCCAGCGATTGATGCTGAAGTAATTGCTTTAGGACTGCAGTTTCTAACTGAATTAGGATTGGAAGATTTAGAGGTGCACTTAAATAGTGTAGGCTGTCCTGAGTGTCGAGCTGAATATCGAGATCAGTTACGCGATTACTTTGCCGATTGTTTAGAAGATTTATGTTCAGATTGTCAGTCGCGCTATGACCGCAATCCATTAAGAATTTTGGATTGTAAGAGTGAGGATTGTCAAAGTTACGCTACCGATGCTCCAGAGATTATCGATCATCTCTGTCCAGAGTGTGATGAACATTTTGCTCAGGTTAAAAGTTATTTAGATCAGTTAGAGATAGATTATATTGTAGATGCTAACTTAGTTAGAGGCTTAGATTACTATACTAATACAGCTTTTGAGATTATGTATACCGGTTTAGGTGCTCAGGATACTATCTTTGGCGGCGGACGTTATAATGGCTTAGCTGAAGAGATAGGAGATCGTGAAGTACCTGGTATTGGTTTTGCCATGGGAATGGAACGGATTGTATTAGCTTTAGAAGAGCAGGATGTAGAGTTACCATTGAGTACAGATATGGATCTATTTATCACTACTATTGGTCAAGCTGCTCGTGAGACAGCTTTTAATTACCTTTATCAGCTTCGTCAAGCGGGACTTAGAGTAGAGATGGACTATCTTGGACGTAGTGTTAAAGGACAGATGAAGTGTGCTGATCGTAATAATGCACAATATAGCATTATCTTAGGTGAAGATGAGTTAAATAAAGGAACAGCTACAATTCGTGAAATGACTTCTGGAGATCAGACCGAGATTGAATTAGATAATTTAGTAGAAGAGATGAAAAGAAGGATAGCATAGGCTTAGGAGGTAATGGTGATGGAGGATAAAAAATTGCAGAGAAGTTATTATTGTGGAGATTTAAGTAGTCAACAGATTGGAGAAGAAGTAACCTTAATGGGTTGGATACAGCGCCGCCGGGATCACGGGGGATTAATCTTTGCTGATTTAAGAGATAGATTTGGATTAGTTCAGGTAGTCTTTAGTCCGCAAGAGGCTAAAGAAGCCTTTCAAAAAGCTGAAGATTTAAGAAAAGAGTATGTTATTGCAATTAAAGGTGAAGTAGCTAAGAGACCTGAAGGAACGATCAATCCTGATCTTGCTACCGGTGAAGTAGAAGTTAATGTTAAGGAGTTAAAGATACTTAATCAAGCTGATACACCACCGATTCAGATTGCTGAAGATGCAGAAGCAGGCGAGGATTTGCGTTTAAAGTATAGATATCTGGATTTAAGAAGACCAAATATGCAGCAGAATATGATCTTAAGACATCAGGTTAAGCAGGCAGTTAGAAATTACTTAGATGATCAGGACTTCTTAGAGATTGAAACGCCAATGTTAACTAAGAGTACTCCAGAGGGAGCTCGGGATTACTTAGTTCCTAGTCGAGTTAATAATGGTAAGTTTTATGCTTTACCGCAGTCGCCACAGTTATTTAAACAGTTATTGATGGTGTCAGGTATGGAGCGTTATTATCAGATTACAAGATGTTTTAGAGATGAAGATTTACGAGCTGATAGACAGCCAGAATTTACGCAGATAGATATGGAGATGTCCTTTGTTGATGAAGAAGATATTATCTCTTTAGTAGAAGGTATGATTAAGGAGATCTTTACTAAAGCTGATTTAGAAGCTCCAACAGAGTTTTCACGTATGAGTTACCAAGAAGCGATGGATCGTTTTGGTTCTGACCGTCCGGACTTGAGATTTGGTTTAGAGTTAGTTGATATTTCGGATATAGTTGCTGATTCAGAGTTTAATGTCTTTAGCGGTACAGTAGCTAATGGCGGTGAAGTAAAAGGTATTAATGCTAAAGGTTGTGCAGATTTCTCTCGTAAGGATATGGATGAATTAACTGATTACGTAAGTACTTATGGTGCTCAAGGTTTAGCTTGGATTGCCTTTAGAGAGGATGGTATCTCATCTCCAATTAGCAAGTTCTTAAGTGATAAAGAGTTAAGTGCTATTAAAGAAGAGCTAGCAGCCGAGGAAGGAGATCTTCTATTATTTGTAGCTGATCAGCCAAAAGTAGTAGCTGCTGCTTTAGGACATTTAAGATTAGAGTTAGCTGAGCGATTGGATTTAATTGATGAAGATGAATTTAACTTTGTCTGGATTACTGATTTCCCACTCTTAGAAGAAGATGAAGAAGCCGATAGATTAGTTTCGCTACACCATCCATTTACAGCACCGCAGGATGAAGATATTGAATTATTAGAGAGTGATCCAACTGAAGTTAAGGCTAAGGCTTATGATTTAGTTTTGAATGGAATTGAGATCGGCGGGGGCAGCATTAGAATTCATGATCGTGATTTACAGCAGCAAATTTTTGAATTACTTGATTTAGATGAAGAAGAGATAGATGAGAAGTTTGGTTTCTTACTGGAAGCTTTCGAATATGGTACTCCGCCGCATGGTGGAATTGCCTTCGGTTTAGACCGGTTAGTAATGTTATTAGGTGGATTAGATACTATTCGTGATGTAATAGCTTTCCCTAAGACACAGAATGCTACCTGTCTATTAACTAAGGCACCATCAGAAGTGGACGATAAGCAATTAGAAGAACTTAATCTATCAATTATAGATGAAGAAGCAAATGAATTAGATTAATTATTCTCTATTTGATTGTTAGAACTTTTTACTAGTTGCAAAAAAGAGTTAATTATGATAATATTTAGTTAGTAAATAAAATTTATTCTACCGTGTACGTGAAGGAATTTATATTTTGCCCAACACCAATAGCAAGGGAGCCTGGTCTCCATCTGTGGCGTAGATGCCTCCAAAGAGTGGACCTATAAATCAGATGGGAGGGCACCCACTTGATAAATAAGAGCAAAAATATACTTTCCGGCGGCACGGTGGATATTCAGATTTCAAGCCTAGTTCTTATAGCAAGGACTAGGCTTTTTTATTGACAACTGATAATTTGATTTGATATTATTGGTATAAAAGTATTTAAGCTAAAATGAGGAGTGATTAGATGTCAAAGGATGAAGCTCAATCACCTAAAGAGGAGCAAAGAGAGCGAGTATTAAATTATCGACAGCGCTTAACTGATAAAGAGGTATTACATAAGAGTATGGATATTAAACGCGAACTATTTGATTTAGAAGAGTTTCAAGCCGCAGAAGTAGTTATGTTTTATATCGACTTTAGAAATGAAGTGAAGACTGAGTTTATGATTAAAGAGGTCTTAAATTCAGGTAAGCGAGTAGTAATTCCAATTAGTCAAGTTGAGGATAGATCACTACTTTTATCTGAGCTTAAAGATTATGATCAAGAGTTAGAAGAAGGAACTTATGGTATCTTAGAGCCAAAGGATGAGTATTTACGTCCGGTTGATTATGATGAGTTAGATTTAGTAATTGTTCCGGGAGTAGGATTTGACGAAGATTGTAATCGTTTAGGTTACGGCGGTGGTTATTATGATCGTTTTTCTGCTAAATTAGATGATACTGTTGATCGAGTAGCTCTTGCTTTTGAAATTCAAATAGTAGACCAAGTGATTACTGATGAACATGACTTACCGGTTGACAAAGTATTAACTGAGCAAAGAGTGATTGAATAATAATCACTCTTTTTTTAATTTGGTTATAATTTTTTAATTAATTTTGGGGGTAAGATGAAGAATGGATCTCTTTACTCATGGAAATCAAGAAAAGTTAGAAGCTTCTGCACCGTTAGCTGATAGAATGCGCCCTACTACTTTAGAAGAGTTTGTGGGGCAGGAAGAAATTGTAGGTAAAAATAAGTTACTACGACGGGCTATTGAAGCTGATCGGTTACAGTCGATAATTCTTTATGGCCCGCCAGGTACAGGCAAGACTACCTTAGCTATGATTATTGCCCAGCAAACTAGTTCCGAATTTAATAGATTAAATGCTGTTACTTCTGGAATTCAAGATATTCGTGAGATTATCGAGCAAGCACAGGAAAGAAAGCGGATGTACCAGACAGAAACGATACTTTTTATTGATGAGATACATAGATTTAATAAATCGCAACAGGATGCTTTACTTCCGGCAGTAGAAAAGGGAACAATTACTTTGATTGGGGCTACTACTGAGAATCCTTACTTTGAAGTCAATTCACCATTGGTTTCGCGTTCTAGAGTCTTTCAATTACAGTTGTTAACCACGGAGGAGATTAAGCAGGTTATTTGGAATGCCTTAGAAGATGAAGAGAAAGGATTAGGTAAGTATAATGTAGATTTAACTGAGTCTGCTTTAGAGCATTTGGCAGAAGTATCAGATGGTGATGCACGCGTAGCTTTAAATGCTTTAGAATTAGCTGTTTTAACCACTCCGGCTAATAATACGGGAGTCAAAGAGATTACTTTAGAGGTGGCAGAAGAGTCGATTCAAGAGCGAAGTTTAAATTATGATCAAAGTGGCGATAATCACTATGATACTATCTCAGCTTTTGTTAAGAGTATGCGTGGTTCTGATCCTGATGCTACTTTATATTGGCTGGCACGTATGATTAAAGCAGGTGAAGATCCACAATTTATAGCCCGCCGGATTATCGTTCATGCTGCTGAAGATGTGGGAAATGCTGATCCGCAGGCGCTAATAGTAGCAGTTAATACAGCACGGGCTGTTGAGTATCTTGGGCTACCAGAAGCGAGAATACCGTTAGCTCAAGCTGCTGTCTATGTAGCTACTGCTCCTAAGAGTAACGCTATGATTAAAGGGATTGATCAGGCTTTAGCTGCAGTAGAAGCTAAAAGTATTTCTGGTGTTCCTAATCATCTTAAGGATAAACATTACCAAGGGGCAAGCAAGTTAGGTAATGGTGCTAATTATAAGTATGCTCATGATTATGAGCAAAACTATGTAGCCCAACAGTATTTACCTGATGAGTTGACAGATGTTAAGTTTTATCAGCCTAGTCAGCAAGGCTATGAGCAGCAGATAGAAGAGTTTTTAGCTGATTTAAAAGGAAAAGATAATTAGGATAAATTTTAGAGATCCGCACTTGGCTGGATTAGGGGAGTGATTAGTAGTGGAAGATAAGTATCAGACGATTAGTCAAAATTATCGCATTCAAACTAAGATTAAAGAATGTAAATTTATTGCTTCAATTGCTAATGTTCAATCCGATACAGCAGCAGAAGAATTTATTGAAGAAACCTCAGCAGAGTATGCGGATGCTACTCATAATGTCTATGCTTTTAAAGTTGGTTTAGGAGATCAAGCAGTAACAAGAGCAAATGATGATGGAGAACCGGCTGGATCGTCTGGACCACCAGTTTTACAGGCAATTGAAGGAGCAGGGATTACCAATGCTGTTATTGTTGTAACTCGTTATTTTGGCGGAGAGAAGCACGGTATTGGCGGTCTGATTCGAGCTTATGGTGGAGTAGCTCGTGATGTTATTCAGAAAGCAGGAATAGAGGAGAGAGAGCGTTATTTAGTAGTAGAGATTGCAGTTCCCTATGACTTAGTAGGAGAGGTTATTAATAATTTAGAAAGTAGGAAAAGTAAAATTGAGGATATAGGTTATAATAATCAAGGAGCTAAGATCATTGCAGCTTTAAAGCCAAGTTTAATTACTACACTTAAAGAAGAGGTAGTAGATATAACTAGTGGTCAAGCAGAGTATAAAGAAGTAGAGGAGAGCTTTATTTAAATTAAAGTTTACATAATTTATTAGTAATAATTATATTTTTTATGATTTTACTTTAGATATATTGACAAAGGAAAGAACTTATGTTAATATAAATCTAGAAAACCAACCAGAACACTCGGGATTAAGGAGGATTAGATGAAACTATCAACTAAAGGACGATATGGTGTTAAAGCAATGGTTGATTTAGCTCTTCATTATGGAGATAGTGCTATTCCTTTACATCGTATAGCTAAGCGCCAGGATATTTCTGAACACTATCTAGAACAGTTAATTGCAGTATTAAGAAAAGCTGGTTTGGTTAATAGTGTTCGCGGAGCACATGGTGGATATCTGTTGGCTAAAGAACCAGCAGAGATTACAGTAGGAGATATTATTAGAGAATTAGAAGGGCCAATAGCTCCTTCAGAATGTGTTGGTGATTCTGAATATAATTGTAAGAATAGCGGAGATTGCATTACTCAATTAATTTGGAAGAAGTTACAAAGTAGTATTAATGAAGTATTAGAATCTATTACTTTAGAGGATTTACGTCAGGAAGCGATTAATTCTAAACAAGAAGATGGACAGCATGGTTACTCATATCACATTTAATAGATTAGGGAGGGTCAATTAGATGGAACGTGTATATCTAGATAATGCAGCTACAACACCGACAGATCCAGAAGTTGTGAAAGCAATGCAACCTTATTTTAATAATAAATTTGGTAATGCGTCTAGTGTTCATTCATTTGGTCGGGAGACTAGACAACAAGTAGATGAAGCAAGAGAGCAAGTAGCAAAGTTAGTTGGAGCAGATAGTGCTGAAGAGATTATCTTTACTAGCGGTGGTACAGAAGCGGATAATTTAGCTATTAAAGGAATTGCTATGGAGAATCGAAATCAAGGTAAACATATTATAACTACTACGATCGAACATCATGCTGTTTTAGAACCATGTGAATATTTAGAAGAGTATCATAATTTTGATGTAACTTATCTCCCAGTAAATGAAGATGGCCTGGTTGATTCGGCTGATGTTAAAGAAGCTATTAGAGAAGATACAATCTTAGTTTCTATTATGTTAGCTAATAATGAAGTAGGTAGTATTCAGCCTATTAAAGAGATTGGTGAGATTTTAGCTGATCAAGATGTTTACTTTCATACTGATGCTGTACAAGCTATAGGTTCGATTCCGGTTGATGTTAATGAGTTAAATGTAGACTTATTGACTCTGTCAGCTCATAAATTTAATGGTCCTAAGGGAGTAGGAGCTATTTATATTCGTAAGGGAACTAAAATATCTTCCTTTATGCATGGTGGAGCACAAGAACGCGGTTTGCGAGCTAGTACTGAGAATGTGCCAGCTATTATCGGGTTAGGAAAAGCAGCTGAAATAGCAGAAGAAGAGTTAGAAGAGAAGAATAAGCGTTTGATTAAATTAAGAGATAAATTAATTACAGGTATTACCGAAAGTATAGATGAAGTGCAATTAAATGGACATCCTACCAAGCGATTACCACAGAATGTTAATATAAGCATTCGTTATATCGAAGGTGAATCATTATTGTTAAATCTTGATTTAGAAGGAATTGCAGCTTCTAGTGGTTCAGCTTGTACTTCTGGTTCATTAGATCCCTCTCATGTTTTATTGGCGATGGATATTCCACATGAGATAGCTCACGGTTCTTTACGATTGACTTTAGGTAAGTATAATACTGAAGAAGAGATTGATTATGTATTAGAGAAGTTACCTGAAATTGTAGATAAATTAAGAAGTATGTCCCCAATTTATCAGCAGTCAGAAGAAGAATAATCTGGAATTTAAAGGGAGTTGATAAAATGTATTCTGATAAAGTGATGGACCACTTTCAAAATCCTCGTAACGTAGGAGAGATTGAAGATGCAGATGGAGTAGGAGAAGTAGGTAATCCTACTTGTGGTGATATTATGAAGATGTTCATTAAAGTAGAGGATAATGTCATTGAAGATATTAAGTTTAAAACTTTTGGTTGTGGAGCAGCTGTAGCTACAAGTAGTATTACTACAGAATTGGTTAAAGGTAAGACGCTTGAGGAGGCGCAGGAATTAAGTAATCAGCAGGTAGCAGAGGAGTTAGATGGCTTACCACCTGAAAAGATGCACTGTTCTAATTTGGCAGCAGATGCTTTACAGAAAGCAATTAATGATTATCTAGGTATTGAGGATGATGATCATTGTACTCATTGTCAAGATGCTCCTAATTCTCATTAAGTTTAGTTAAAATATAAAAAAGATTATGTAAATTAATTATATTATAATGAAGTTAATGGTCGGAGGACTATTGATCCTCTGATCATTCTGTTTATTTAAGTTTAATTGTGATTTTTCCTTGACAGATGTAGAATCAGATGTTAATATAATGAATGTTGCTTAATAGAGATATCGATTTTCTGCCCACAACTTTATACTCTATAATTACTAAGTTGAATTGGCAGTTGGTTAATCGATGGAGCGACTAAAATTAATTGCAATTTTTTCTTGACAATTTATTTGTTCTGTGTTAGTATATTTAATGTCGCTTCTGAAA